>CAIWHS010000662.1 GCA_903912515.1 uncultured Planctomycetaceae bacterium | reverse complement strand
GCAGTGCCCGCAAGCCAACTCCAGTCAAACCCCCTCAAAAAGGCGGCCTGCCCCGGCCGCGCCAGGGTCACACCCTCATACAGGGCCAGTGGTGCGGTGGTGTTTTTCATGTCAAGAGTGCATCCGCACCAAATCTTCGCCATCCACCATGATTTCCGCTTCCTGCTGCGCCAATTTCTCAAGCCTTTCTCGCACCTCCTCGCGCGGTGCCAGGTGGCAGGCCAGTCGCAAATAAGTGCCGTGGTGGCGGGCCTCACTCTCGTAAAGCGACCCGAAAAATTCCGCCAATTCCCGGTCTTGCAGTTGGTCTCGCAAAATGCCAAACCGCTCGCAAGAACGGGCCTCAATCAAACCGGCGACTATCATCCGGTCAATCCCCTTGCCCGGTTCCTCCTTGCGGATGAGCTGGTACAACCGTTCGCCATAACGGCTCGGTTTCAGCTTCCGCCACGGGTAACCCCGTGCCTTGATCTTGTCAAAAACCTGTTCAAAATGGTCCAGCTCCTCCCGCACTATTTCAGGCAGTTCCCGGGCCAAATCAGGCACATCCACATAACTGAACAAAAGGTTCATCGCCACACCCGCCGCTTTTTTCTCGCAGTGGGCATGGTCGAGAAGCAATTCTTCCAAGTTTGCAGAAACCTTGGCAAACCAATGCGGCGGTGTCGAAGCGTGAAGGTTCAGCATGGTTCTTTCGGGTGGGTCAGGTCTTCAGGTCTGTTTTCTTGCTGCCAATACGGTATTCTGACAGGCAATTACCCCGTTTAGAAAGGGCTTTTGCCCCGGAGTTTACCATGCTGGCCGTTTGCCTACTGGTCCTGTGTCAGCAAGATACTCCCCTCCCGCCGCCATTCCCCGGTCTGGTGCGCAAAGAATTTGTCTATGAAAACGCCCCATTCCCCGAGTGCCATGCCAGCACCTTGGTCGAATCAGGCGGCACACTCCTGGCAGCATGGTTCGGCGGCAAGGAAGAAAAAGACCCAAGTGTCGGCATCTGGACTTCCCGTCGCGAAAATGAAAAATGGACCACCCCGGTGGAAGTGGCCGATGGCATCCAGCCCGATGGCAAGCGTTTGCCCTGCTGGAACCCTGTGCTATTTCAACCAAAAAAAGGTGATCTGGTTCTCTTCTACAAAGTGGGGCCTACTCCCAGCACCTGGTGGGGTATGCTCAAAACCTCTAAAGACAACGGCAAAACCTGGGGGCCACCTATCGCATTGCCCATCGAATCTTCAGGCATAGGCATTGTCGGCCCTATCAAGAACAAGCCCGTCGAGCTGGCCGATGGCACTTGGCTCTCAGGCTGTAGCACCGAGCACGAGGGCTGGCGGGTTCACTTTGAGCGCAGTGCCGACAAAGGCAAAACCTGGACAGCCACCACCCCGGTTGCAATGCCCAAGAATTTTAGCGCTATTCAGCCCAGCATTCTCACGCACAAAGATGGCACCCTGCAAGCGATCGGTCGCACCAAAAACCAGAAAGTTTTCACAACCACCTCCACCGATGCCGGCATCACCTGGTCTCCCATGGCAACTCTCAACCTCCCCAACCCCAACAGTGGCACAGACGCGGTCACTCTGGCCGATGGTCGCCATGTCTTGGTCTACAACCACACCACTAAGGGCAGGCGCCCCCTCAACGTGGCCATCAGTTCAGACGGCAAAACATGGAGCGCCCTGGGCACCCTCGAGGTGGAACCTGGCGAATTCAGCTACCCCGCCATCATCCAATCCACCAATGGCCAGATCCAAATCAGCTACACGTGGAAGCGTAAAAAAGTCCGCGTCGTCACCCTCGATCCCGAGGGCCTCAAGCCCGAACCCATCGCCCCCAATGGCCGCTGGCCCGAAGGCAGATGATTTCGGGAACCTGTTTCCCAAAATCGTTGCATTATCTTGGAGACGAACCCCTGACTTACCGAAAATCTCCTGGCGGCCTGCCAGCGGGATTCCCCAGCCTGTAAGGCTTCAAAAATCCGAACCTTCAGATCCATTGAATATAAAGAATGGCCCCTCCTAAACAAAAAGACCTCATTGCCTAGGGCGCCGATATGCCCTAGGTAAATTAATCTTCCAAAAAGTGCAATGTCCCTAACAGCTTGAAGTAACGCGTAGGGCAGCGCCAGGGTTGGCGACCTGTTTTCGTGTGAGCCAACCGCGGCCCGGCCCCTCCGGCCGTCAATACCGCGCCTCGCCGGGAATCACGCCGCGCACGCCGCCGGTGGCATCGGGCACATCGCCCGTGTGCCGGGGGAACGGGACTATCAACAAGGCACTGGTGTGGTGGCAGGCTATACGGTGTCAAACGGATAACGACCCGCTTTGCATCGCGCGCGAACGGAGCTTCTCGAGCCAGTTGGGGGCCACCGAGATGATGTCGGAATCACGCGGAAGTTTCTCTATCGCCTCCAATCAGGCTTGTAATTGGGATCCCAGTTATCCCATATGTTGCCGATGGATTTGGCGGGCCGGCCTTTCGTGCCCGGCGGGGGGACCCCTAAGGACAGCAATTCCATGGTCAGTTCGTCGCCAGGGGAGAATGGCAGGGTTTTGGGTTTGCCGGCAAGCATCTCGGCCGCGGCCGCCATATCGGCCTTTTCCCGCTCCTCCTTGACCTTGGCGGAAGCCTCGGCCAGCGCGCGGGCGCGCTCGGCCTTCCGGGCGGGAGCCCCGGCATGCCTCTGGCGGGCCTTTTCAATGGCGGCCATGTTGCTTGCGTGCTCGTTTTCCGCGGAGGCGACAGCCTCCCTATATTCGGACCGCAAGTCGTCCAAAATGCCGGGCACTTCTTCCTTCAGGGTGGCGGCCGAGCTGTCGAATTCCTTCAGCAAACTCGTGAAGAGCTCCGCTTTTTCCGGGGGTAGGGAACTGATGTCCACTTCGGAAACGGCTTTGCGGAATTCAGACATTTTTCCAAAGAATTCAGGCAGATCCACCGGGGGCATTTCAGGAGTGGACATGTATATTCTCCCAGGAATAGATAGTGTTTCGGGCGATCCCTAGTTGATCTTCTGCATGGGGGCCTGCGCCTCGAGGATGGCGCTGGCCTGCGTTTTGCTCATCGCGGAGCTTTCCTCCAGCATGGCCTGGACGACGGTCTTGAGGGTGGCGAGTTCCGCCTTGAGCCCCTGCACCTCGAGTTTCAGGCTGCTCTCGCCAACTTCCTGGCTAATGGAGACATCGGCCTTGAGGGCTAACTTGGAGCCGGAGACGGTCACCTCGTCCTTCTTGAAGTCGAGGTGAACCTTCGAGCCGCCACCATTCACCGTGAAACCGTCCGCGTTGAACGTGACGATGGGCTTGTCCTTGCCGAGGGAAAAGTGGAACCCGTCCTTGTCCAGCTTGAGGCAGGTTCCCTGGTGGAACAACTGCAGGCCCGAATCATCGACACGCAGGCCGGCTTGATGGGTATCCGCGCCGGATTCCGTCGCGCCGAACTGGTTGATGAGCTTGATGGTTTTCTTCTGGGAATCGACCTCCAGCAGGGCGGAGTTATTTTTGTCGCCATCCAGCGCGTAGAAATTGGCGATCTGATCACCGAACCTGGCACCAGCCCAGGAGGTGGTGTCCTCCCCCGCGCCCTGCGACTCCAGCGCGATCACGCCATTGTCGAGGGTTCGGATTTCAACCCCGTTGGTCTCGCCCGAGTACAGCAGCACCGAATTGGCTGGCGAACCCAGGTGCACAACTTTGGCCGCCTCGACGAAAACATTGTCGCAAGACGAGGAAACGCGCACATCGCCGGCTTTCGCGTTCACAAAAACCCCCGCGCCCGACTCGATCAGGTGGGTATCATGCGTGAAGATAAAATTCCCGTTACTGGACATGGGATTTTCCATAGGGGTTATTTGCTTCGGCCGCCACCACCAGCGACCAACTCTTGATTCGAACCGTTACCGACCCGGCAATGGGGTCGGTAACGCACGGCCAAGCGGGGCACAAAGTCGGTCTTTTACCAACCAACTGCTGGGGAGGCATCCTCCCCGTCACCCCTGGCCGGGTATCGTCCATTGAACGCTCCGCAATTATTCTGAACCTTTTTCACCGCTTTCACCGGTAGCCGCTTTTCTGGCATTATCTCGTAGCTCTGTTATTTCAATTTGATGCTGCTTGACCATGTCCTGCAGGGTTCTCACAAATTTCGAATCTTGCTGCAAGCGTTGGTCTATTGCCAATGCATTTCTTTGGACGGCATCAGAAAGCCCCGCGATGTTCAGTGTCAGCGCGTCATTTTTTTGGTCGGCTGAGGCTTGAGCAGCCGCAGCCGCTGCAGCAGCCGTAGCCGCTGTAGCAGCCGCAGCCGCTGCAGCAGCACTAACTGGATTTACGGCTGCGGCAATAGCCGCAGCTTGAGCGTTTGCTGCGGCCTGATCAGCAGCATTTTTAGCGAGGAGTGCAGCGGTATCATCGTCATTTTTTTTTCGGTCAGCCGCAGCTTTTACTGTGGTGGCGAGTTCAATTTTTATTTTTTCTTTTTGGACCAGGCTGAAGATCATAAAGAGGATGCGTGAAAGGCCCATGTGGGTGAGCCAAAGGTATTTATGCTCGGTTTTCAATTTTTTACTGGCGAGAACCTCGCCGGCAATCGCCACGAGAACCGATGAAACAATAGCAAATCCTACAAAAAATTTAGACTTTGTCTTGGCTTCGTCGTCATCGTTGGAGCTGTATTCGACGTTACTTTTCGATTTGAATGCGACCTCCTTGTCGCCCTTGAAAGCTAATTTTCCCGTCGCCTTGATTTCAACGCTTTGAAACAGGCCCATAGTGGACAACCTTTGGGCCCAGATGGGTATTGTTGTCAATTGATCCAGATAAACCAGCGGATCCACTTCCACCTTGAAGCTGATGGGGGCGATGGAAACCGTGTGGCTGGGAGTCAGAATCTCTGATTTGATGGCAGTTTTCAGGTAGGACGACTTGATATCCGGTTTAAACGGGCTGGGCGCAGATAATTGCTCCCACTGTTTGATCACTTGCTCGGTAAGCTGGCCCATAATTCTGCACCTCTTTTTTACCTAACGACCCCGGGAAAACCTTCCCGGCCCGGTGCTACTTCACCTCGAACGACCCGGGCCCAAGTATATTGCGTTCGCCCTTGTTGGCCACATAAATATCACCGGAAGACCTGATCACCACCCCCGCGTCTTTCTCTTCGTCTCCAAGGATAAGCACATTGAACTTGGTGCCGTCGGTGTCGCCTTGGCATTTGGTTTTCCATCCCAGAATATGACTTGCGGCCGGGAGGGTGTAGGGCGTTTCGTTCAGGCTGTTGTATAGGCTGCCCACCACGACGGGCCTGTCGGGATCACCATTTTCAAAGGCGACGAGGACCTCGTTGCCCACCCGGGGCCAGAACATCGCACCGTATTTGGGCCCCGCCCAAGATTGGGTGACCCGGGCCCAGTACCCGTCCATAGGCAGGTCGGCTTTGGCCTTCACATCTATCAAATCAACCTTTTTGGGTTTGTCGTTCTCATCTTTCGAATCAACCTGTGTTGGATTCGCCACGCGGTCGCAATGCAAACGGATCATCACCCGTCCCAAACCTGAATTGGCATCTGCCGAAACATTTTCATTGGCGAGCCTCGGCGTGTTTTCGTCTCCCCCCACCACCCGGGCGGTCAGCACCCCGCTGATTCTGGGCTTGGGCAAGGGGCGCCAGGGGAGATGATGCTTGTCTGCTGGGATAATCTGCAGGCTGCAGTCTAGCTGCCCGCCTCTTTTGTCCTGAAAAAACTTCAGCCGCTGGCGCAGAACCCGACACGGTTTTTTCGCCGAGGAAAGCTCGAAGAGATTTGTATTACCGGGGAAGTTGGCCTGATCCGGTACTTCAAAATCTGCGCCGGGTACGAGATGGAAGCAGTTGGATTCGCTTTCCACCACCAGGTTTTGGGCATCCCTGGCGGCGATCAACGCCGACCTGGTCCTTTTTTCCATTTCTTCCAGGTTGGAGATGGATACATCTCCTTTCTGGGTGTCCAGATAATTGGATGTAGAGGCCGAATCCTCCTGCCAGCTTCCGACCCCGGGCGTTTCGGATACCTGAAGCTGGCTATCGTATTTTCTGTAACTGCTGTCACGGATTTCAATCGGATTTTCAGGTTTTCTGGTTTGTCGCCGCCATGTCCTCAGGCACATGTCTTCCGGGTTGTTGGGATCTCGGTTGAATACGACTGCCGAATCAGGGCCAATGTCACTAATGGTCGAGGTATTATTGGTCAGTGCAATGCCATGCCAGAATTGTTCCTTCCCGTCCTTTGATGTGGTGTACTTGGTGGTGTAAAAGGCGATTCCGTGTTGGGAGCACAGTCGCAGGAAAAAAGACAAGTCGGTTTCTTGGTACTGCATCACCAGCGGACGGACCACCGCCTCGTTGTAATTGCCAGGGGATTTAATTTCAGGGATCTCGAATTTCTGATACACGAATTGAACAAGCTCTTTTAGGACATCCATTGCGGATTTTCCGGTCCAGGCTCGCGTCGACTTGGCAAGCTCTAGGCGGGCCAGTGCAGGGCGCAGGCGAAAACGCAGGGTGCAGGTGGATTGAGCGTCCACAAGGGCGGACAAATCCCAGATCTCACCGTGGATGACCCGGGTGTAAGACTGGCCGCCTACTTCCTTCGAAATCAAAATCCCCATTGATGCTTTGGCCAGTTCACTTTCCGCATTTTTTGATGGATAATTTTTGGATGGCTTCGACCAATTTTCGGTGAACCAGTTAAAACTGACCCTGGCTTCAACTTGGTAATCAAAAAGTTCAGAAAGGCCGTCTTGGCCCTCTAGCAGAACAACCTGAAAGTTAGCGGTAGAGTTGAGGTCATTTAGGATGGGATTGGAAGCGTCGAAGCTGGCTTGGAGGCTGACAAGGCTGACTGGATTGTTGGCCATAATTGTAATCCTGCTTTTTCCAAGCGCTACAGCACTGGCATGAGTTATTATTAACTATAGGTTTTTTTGAAGCGGTAGCAAAAGATCTACTGTTATATTATGGATTTGATTGCTTTGAGACTTGATAAAGCAAGGTTCCCGGTCGAGTGGTGACGAAGGTGGTGGAGGGTCGGATATTCAAGGCGGCCCATTCCCTGCCCGCGGAAAGTCGGGAATTCCACCGTTTGATGTGAGTAGGATTTGGCTATTTGCCAAAAACCGCTCTGGAGCTTTCAGGGTGGATAGGGTTCTTTGCCTGAGGAATGGTGGTTCAAGGTGCGCGACACTTTTCCGCACAGGGAGCAAGGACGATGCGCTTATTTTTGGTCGGCCTGGCGGTACTTTCCTTTTCCAAACCCTCCTTCGGCGAGGTTGTCATCACTAATCTGGGGCAAAGTTCAGCCCAGGGGAGTAGTTTTGGCGCTGGTGACTGGGTGCAATTTAATTCCACGCAGGCGAGTGGCCTGAATACCCTGGTCATTTTGCTGCGCGGCTTCAATTCGGCAGAAACGGACAAATCCGTTTCGGCAACCATTACCGCTTCCAACGCGGCAACCGGGGGCTCCATCTTCCGAAGTGCTATCGTCAGCCAGGTTGGGGCCACCAATTATTATGAGGCCGCCTTTGATGTTGGCGGATTGTCCTTGGGCAGTGGCATCAATCGTTTGACTTTCACCGGTGTCACCGCGGCTACCAGCCAAGGAAGCGTCGTGGTTAATTGGGGCGCGACCAACGCCGCCCTCGGAGGGTTCACCTATGCCAGCGGGTACAGCGACGCAAGCACCTCGGATGACATCGTCAGCCCGGGGGCCTTTGGCCAATTCTCCGTTTCTGTTCCCGAGCCGGGAACCATGATGCTGGGCCTACTGTTGGCGGCGATCGGGTTGGTGCTATGGAAGTGCAACTGCTTGGTGTGGCGTTCACCGTTGGCCCAATGAATAACAAAACAAAGAGGCTTGGTAAAACGCCAACCCTATCGAAGATTTGACACTGATTTTTTGCAATGCAGTGCCCCGTCTAGGGCTCGAACAACCCTAGGAAATATGGGGAAAAACCGCGACTTTCCGCAAAAATGACGCAGGTTACCGCCTTGTGACAGCGCGAATTAGGCGATTTGGGCGGTCGAAAAAATCACCCAAACCAAAGGTCCTTGAACCCCAAATTGGAACAAATTATTGATGGTAGTAAGTAGAGCTTGTGTGATTCTTTTGTATTTAAGATAAGGTGCCTTCATCATAAAGCCTGGTTTTGGCAAGGAGGCCAAGCGTGATAGCTTTAATTGCTTCAGCGATTGCCTTGACTAATATCTAGCAGGTGAGCGTCGAAAGCAGTGTTCGAGGGGTTAATAATACTCCGTTTCGGTTCGTAGCTGGATGGTCTGCTGTAAGCCCAAGTTCTTTGCCAGAATTCAAAAGGCGCCCACGAGTGGATCACCACTTTGGTACTCAAGCCCTGGGAACGCCTGTTAATGCTGGTCCATTCTCGGCAACATCTGGTGCTGTCTCGGTGGAAAATTGGATTACGACATCTGTTGTTGCCGTGCTACAGATCAATAAACAAAAAGTTGTGGCCGTTGAGCAAAAGCGACCTGATGTGGTCGATTCCCAATAGGCCATGCTGGCCCGCTAAAACCGCCTGCCCAAATCGAAGCGCGACCCCTGATGCGTTTGCAACAGGAGCATAGCCACCAAATTCGCCAGGTGCTCAAAGCCAGCAACCGTGTTAGGGACCTCGAAGTCTCCTACCCCGATCTCGTTGCCAATCCCAGGCCGGTAGTGCAACAATTGGCTCAGTTGCTCGAAGCAAAGTTCACACCAAGCCCAACCATCACCGCCATCATCGAGCCCAGCCGGTTCCGCCAGAAATAATCTTCTTCACAACTTTTCATTGCCTGATAATCTTCCCAGCTTCCATCGCTCAATTATCTTCCCCCGGCGTGCTTTTGCCGGTTTCTTCCGGGTCTTCCTTCAAAGGTTGCTTCGGCTGCAGCTCGGGCCGGCTCGCGGCATATGTCTTCCACTTGGTCATGGCACTGCGCCGTTTGTCATTGGCGGTGAATCCCATGTTGTAGGTGTTGAAGTGGTTGAACTGCGAACCCTGCTCGGCAAACGGAAAGCCATAATCCTTGTGCGATTGCCTTGTCAAAGACACCAGTTGCGCCAAGGCCACATCCCGCACTTCGGTCGTGCCCCGCATCTGGCCCCGTTGGCCCAATTGGAACTGGTTGATATGCGTGTTGTCGTCCAGCATCGCCGCCAAAAGGGGCGCATCCTTAATGCTGCCATATTTGCCAATCAGCGCGCAGGCCAGCCCCCGGCCATGGTGGTTCACCCCGCGGTTTGACAGCACCACTTCCGCCAGCTCCACGCTTTCCTTCAGGTTCAGGTTCATGCACATATGAATCAGCATGTTGTGCGTCTGCGGCGATCGCATCTGCGAGCGCACAAAACCCACTGTCAACTTGTACATAGGCGAAGGCTCGCCGTTCTTGCTGGCCATGACTGCCGCCTTCACGACTTCATGGTTCATCAGGTTGGTGATTTGCCCGGCAGCCAAATCCAAATGAACCGGCTGGCCACCCGGCTGTTTGCCATCCCGAATGGCCGAATTTTGCATTGCAAATAACAGCGCTGCCACCTCTGCCAACGCCGGCCTAGCAGGCCCTCCCCGCGGGCGGTTGTACATGTTTTGCACAATGTTCTGCGCAGTCCCCACCACCATCCCGGCAGAACGGTCGGGCCGTTCCTCCACCTCCGCCATAAAAATCGGGTTCGAACTCCACATGTCGATGAAGAAATCCCGCGCCTCTTTACCCGACCCGGCAATGGTTAAATACCGCTCATAGCCAGGCAGGCTACCTTTACCAGCTTTGAATTTCGCAAGCCGGCTTTCAAGGTCGGCCACCCGAAGTTGGTCCAGCAGTTCCCGGCAACGACGGGCCACCTCGGGGTCTGTCGCCGCAAGGCCTTGGTTCAAGGCGCCAAACGCATCCATTCCCAGCTTGGCCAAAAGGTCGTGCGCCTGCTGCCTGGTGTCAAACTTTTCATCCGATAACTGACGAACCAGTTCCTCGGGCCCAGCGTTTGCCCGATCCCCATCGAATGCAGGAACCGTCAGAGCCAGCAAGATGCCAAACATGGCCCGTCCTCCCGCTTCCAGATGAATGCCCAGTCGTGTTTTTAGTCGCACTAGCTAGCTTACCCTGTCAGTTTACCCTTTACCTCCCTGCTTCTCAATTGAAACTGGTACAAACGGGTGAATGGCCCCGAAAATTCCAACACCACCCGCAAGGATTGATTCATGCTCGATGCAACATGGTGTGCCCGACGCCGGGAACGGCTGGTGCAGGCCCTCAAACCGCAACAAACTCTCTGGTTCGACCAGCCAGATTCCCTGCGCTACCTGGCAGGCTTCCATGTCGATCCCTTCAGCCTGGGCTCCGGCTACGGGGGCGTTTTGGCCCTACACCCAGATGGCTCCACCGAATTGTGGCACGATGACCGCCTGCCAGATTCTGCCCCAAATTGCCACGTGGACAAACGCCACGAGGTGCGCTGGTACGATGGCCGCACCCCTCCTTTGGGCATCAGGGCCTTGGCCGTGGTCCACGCCCTTCCCAAAGCCTTCACCGGCCTTTTTTCCGATCACCCGGGCCAACCAGGGGCCGAAAAGGTCATTGCGGAACTGGCAGGCCTCCGCCGGGCAAAAGACCCCGATGAAGTCGCTCTCATCCACCGCTGCTGCCAGGCTGGCGAAGCCGGCCACGCCTGGGGCCGCCACAATATCCGCGCCGGCATC
>CAIWHS010000661.1 GCA_903912515.1 uncultured Planctomycetaceae bacterium | reverse complement strand
TTGTCAGCGCCTACAATTTCTTCCTGTTTCACGCCGAAGGTGGCTGAGCCTTTGCGCATATCCCAAAGGGTGAGCCTGAAGGTGCCCGGGCCGATGAAGCAAAAGCAGTCGGACTGGTCAACATGTTCGTGCGGGCCACGCACAACGCCTGCCTTGGTCATGGATACATACGACATGGTGACTTGAAAACCCGCGGGCATTTCATCCTCGCGAAACAGTTCGCCCAGCCAGCCGCGATCATCACCGAATTTCTTCAAAGGTTTCCAAAACAGGTCTGGGATTTTGCCAGAAATGAATTGCATGGGGGCCTCTGGTGTTATGGGTGAATGCGTTTGTCAGGCGGGTAGGGTGGCGACAAGCAAAGCGCCTGGCCCTTGGGGTGCCCATGTTGCAGCGCGCAGGGCTGCTGGAATAACGAGGGTGTCACCGAGGTTTACCGGCTGCGTGTTGCCCTGGTGTGAAAGTTCCGCTTTTCCTTCAACCTGAATCAGCACCGAGAGTCTGCCAGGCTCGGGAAGCTGGAACGGGCTGTCGCCTGCGAGCAGATCAAGGTGGAAATGCGGGCAGCGAACCAACTGGCGGAGCGTGGAAGATTGCCCTGCAACCGGGGGGAAGTTGTCAGCGCGGAAGGGTGTCACAGGGCCTTTGGACCAGTCGATGGCAGCAAGGGATTGTTCAAGATGCAATTCCCGGCTGTTACCCTGGGCGTCTTTTCTGTTCCAGTCGAAAAGGCGGAATGTGGCGTCGCTCGATTCTTGCACCTCGGCCATCAGCACGCCACCACCCACAGCATGGACGGTTCCGGCTGGGAGGTGGACGCAGTCGCCCGGTTTGGGTTCAAAGCAGGCCAAATGATCGGCCACGGTCCCATCCAGGGAGGACTGGCGCAATTGTTCAGCGGTCACGCCCGGTTTTAGGCCGGCCCAAACTTTGCTGCCTGGGCGGGCGGCAATCACAAACCATGCCTCGTTCTTGGAGCTCTCACCTGGCCAGAGTGTTTTAACCTTTTCGGAGTCTGGATGAACTTGCACAGAGAGCCAGTCGTGGCAGTCCAGCCATTTGATCAACCAGGGGAAGGGAGTGTCGGGGTGGGTGCCGTGCCCCAGGATGTCCACGGGGTGGTCCCTGGTGAGTTCCACCAAATTGCGCTCATGTCCAACCAATTGGCTGAGGTGTCTGGGGTGGGTACTTGCCTCCCAGGATTCGCCGTATGTTTGGGCATCGGGTAGTGATCGGCCCAGTGCGGTTGCCAGCAGCCGGCTGCCCCACACCATCGACCGGGGAGAGGGTAGAGGACGCAGAACTGTATCCAGTCGGTTACCGTTATGGGCCATGGCGGGATGGGTCCTGATGAATGTTTGTGGTTTTGAGAATGGGTCAGGCGGCGGCTTGAACCACATGTCCGCCTGGGTTCGATTCGCCCTTTTGGTTGGCGACACTGGCCCAATGTTGGTAGGCGTCGATCACCTGGTTTGCATCTCCCAGCATGCGAATGGTTCCGTGCTCCAGCCAAAGGACTTGGTTGCAGACGCTGCGGGCAGCTTCCAGATCATGGCTCACCATGATCATGATCTGTGCCTTGGCCATCATCTCGCGCATGCGCTGATGGGCTTTACCCTGGAATGCCAGATCTCCGGCAGACAGCACCTCGTCGACGAGCAGAATTTCGGGGTCAATCGCGGTGGCGATGCTGAAAGCCAGGCGAACCCGCATGCCGGCGCTGTAGTAGCGGACTGGCATGTTGAGGAAATCGCCTAGTTCACTGAATTCGGCAATTTCTTGTTGTTTGGCCAAAACTCCGGGGGGAGTTTCGCCTTGCAGGTAGCACCTAAAGCGGATGTTTTCCCAACCATTGGCTTCCTGCTCAAAACCAAGAGCGATATCGAACAGGGAAGAGATGCGGCCCTGAACAACCCGTTTGCCCTCGCTGGGTTGGTAGATGCCTGCGAGGACTTTTAGCAGGGTGCTTTTGCCTGCCCCGTTGTGGCCTATGATGCCAAGGCGCTGGCCCTCACGAACCTGAAGGTTGATTCCGGCAAGGGCTTGGACCAGCATGGGTTTCTTGGTGAAACCGCTAAAGATACGGCCCACCAGGAAGTCCTTCAAGGTGATGTGCTTGTCATGCCTGACTGTGAATGTCAGTCCCAGGTTGTTCAGCTCGACACTCGCCATGTATCCCTCGCCAATAATCGAAATCAGTCAGGCCAAATATGGCATGCCAGGAACTTTAGAGGTAGAAGATCAGTTTGGGCTCGCGAACGCGCAGGGTCCATGCCGCGAGGCAGAAGGAAGTTATGGCTACCACCAAGGCCGACCCGAAGACCATGGGGGAAGGGGCCACATGGTCCAGCAGGGGGGCCCGGATTAGTTCAAGGAATGGGGCAAGCGGGTTGATTTGCACCAGCCAGCCCAGCCCACGCTCCTGAAGCAATTTGGCGGGATACCAGACGGGTGTGAGGTACATCAAAACCTGCATGCCGACCTCGGTTAGATGTTTCACATCCCGGAAGTGCACGGTCATCAGGCCAAAGAGGCAGGCGATAGACCAGCCAAAAATGAGAAAAAGGACCAAAGTGGGGAGGAGGCTGAGGAGGGGCAAAAGACCTGGCCACCCGGTTCCCCACAAGGCCAGCAGAATGGCAAGGCCAAGGGAAATGGCAAAGTGAAAGCAATTACCCAAAACCACCCTAAGAGGATATATGGCCATGGGGCTAGGGTGTTGCATGATATATGCTTCAGACTGATGAAAGCACATGCATCCCAGCGTCATGGATTGAGATAGATAGCTCCATACGGCAAGTCCGGTCATCACATAGGGGGCAAAACTATGGATGTCCTGACCAAAAAGGGTACTGAAGACGGTGCAAAGGATGATGGTCATGAAAATGGGGTTGAGGAGTGACCAGCCCATTCCCAACGCCGAACCCCGGTATCGCGAGCGTAAGTCCATACGCACCAATGACATCCAGAAGAATCGTCCCTGCCAAATCTCTGCAAGGTATTGCTTGAAGGTCGAGCTGTCGGAGCCGAAGATCATGCTTTTGTTTCCACAGGGAAGATTGAGCAGGGGATAATGATGAGGGTTGGTGAAAACGAACCTTTTCCTTGATCGGCATGTTTGAGTTTTTTGGTGTCAAAATCAACCCCGGGAGGTCATTGGGGCCGTGGTGACCGAACGGCTTTGAAAAATGGGTCGCAATGGCAAATAGGACCAAAAACTGCAAAGTGATGGTTTGGAAGGTAGGGATAGACCGCTTGGACCGAATGGACTTATCTTTCCAGCCATCCAGATTTGCATGGTTGCTTGCCTTGGGTGATTTTGTGCTGAAGGATGAATTACCGCGCAAGGTTCTGCACGCATTGCGTTCCAGTAGCGGCCGAATATGTGTGAAGGCGGTTAGGTGAACCGGTCACACGGCCTGAGGGGCTAGACGATGAAAAATTATCGTTTGATGGCGGCTGGGGTCAGCTTTGTGAGTTTGGCTGCCGCCGTTTTGGGGGTGAGGGTGTGGGGTGACTCCCGCAAACTCAAGCGGGATGACCGCCCTTCAGTGGTGGCCCTGTCTGCCCAGCAGCAGCGTCAAGAGGAGGAGCAGGGTGTATCCCGCTTCACTCAGCAAATGGGGCTGGGTTACCGGACAGTGACAGGAGAGGGCTTGTTCGCGGTGCAATTGCAGCCCGAACTGCCCGAAACCAAGAAAGCCCGCGATATTGCGTTGCTGGTGGACACCTCGGCCAGCCAAGCCGTTGGCCCGCTGACCAGTTCCATCGAGATTGTGCGCTCTCTGATTGGGCAATGTGGCCCGGAAGACCGGATCAGCCTTTGGTCTGTGAGCAACGAGCCTGTGCAACTGACTCGTGGCTTGGTGGATGTGACGGGTGCCAAGGAGGCACTGGCCCAGCTTGAAAAAGATTATCCATCAGGCGCGACCAACCTGCCCAAGGCATTGAGTTCGGCCTCGGAATTGTTTCAGGCTGGTGGCAACCGTTCACGCTCGATTATTTTACTGGGTGATGGTTTGAGCTTGGCCAACCCCCTGGAAACAGAAGACAGGGTTCAGGCTGCTGCCGATCTGGTAGCCAAGCGAGTGGTGATGATTGCGGTGCCCATGGGGCCTCGCATGGATCCGTTGAATTTGCATGGGTTGGCAACCGCCTCGGGTGGGCGTTGCGTGCGTGTGAACGATGGAGACGCACCCGCCGCAGTTGCCGAGCGTTTGCGAGCAGCAGTGGATGCGGGTGTGTACTACCCCACGGCGATTAAGTTGGGGGAAGGAGTTCTGGAGGTTTACCCCAGCAAATTGCCCCCGCTTCGCTCTGATGCCCCCACCTTGGTGGTGGGCCGTCTGAATCCCGGTGTGAAGGCTGTGAATTTGGAACTGGAAGGTACCTTGGCTGGTGTGGCGAAGCCTTTGAGCCAGACTCGCGAGATTCCCGGATTTGATCTGGAGAACTTCTTCCTTTCCCAGATGATCACTGACTGGAAGGCCAATCCTGATCGCCCCGCTTTGGTGCAAGCTGACCGGGCTTTGGCTCTTGCCAGCACCCAGTCGTACCTGAATCGGGAAGAGTGCCTGGCCCGGGCCAACTGGGCGATGACCACCGGCAAGCCGGAGTCGGCCCTTCGCTTGTATGACCAAGCCGCCCGCATTGACCCGACCAATCTGGAAGCCCGTCGTGGCTTTGACTTGGCCCGCCAAGTGAACGATGGCAAGTTGCCTCGCGCTGTGTTGATGAAGCAACTGGGGCAGATCAATGCCCAAATTGAAAACCAAGAGGGCGCTCCCAAGGATGCACCCGCTGCGGCCCAGCCAGCTCCTGCTGCCGGCCAGCCAGTTCCTGCACAGCCTGATCGCGTTCGACTGCCCGGAGCGGATGGAAACGCTCCACCCCGTGATGGGATTGTTGGCGCTGATATTGATCAAGTGCGCAAACTGAACCAAGTTTATTTGCAAAAGCGTGAAGCCGAAGTGAGGCGTTCTTTGGCGGAAGGGTCTCGAGCCGCGACAGTTGACGAGGTGAATGCAGCCAAAGAGAACCTGAAGCAGGAGCTGCGTTCTCTGGAGAACGATGGAAGCATCGCTAACACCAAGAAACAGCCGCTGATTGGACAGATCCAGTCAAGGCTTCAGGAACTGGACAAGCGTGGGAAGGTGTTCGAGCGGGAGGAGCGTGAACGCCAGCTTGTGCAGGTGAGCCTGGAGGAGCGCCGCAAGGATGAGCGTTCCATCGCCGCCCAGCAGGACCGAATCAAGGAGCGTCTGCGCCAGTATGCGGCGCTGATGAATCAGGCCCGTGAAGACTTGGCCCAGAAGCAGGCGCAGTCCATTAGGCAGGATTTGGTCAATCAGGGTGAGGAGGTTCCTCCCGCCGTGTCGGCTGCCTACATCATTGCCCAGCGCGGTTGGTACTATCGCCAACTTCGCGATTTGGTCCGAGTCCGCGAGGAAAAATGGCTTGCGGTTCTTTATGAAGTTGAGCGAAGCCATGTGCCGTTTCCCGATGAGCCTCCGGTGATTTACCCGGACGCTGACAGCCCGGTTATGCGTGGCCGTTACAAAGATTGGGCTGACCTGTCGAAGAAGCGTATCGACCGGTACGACACGCAGGGTTTTGGTTCGAATGTCCCTGAGGCAGCCATGCGCATCAAGGATGTGATGGGGCGCACCATCGATTATCAGGGTGTGAACGAGGCGACAACCAAGGTGCAGGAGGCGCTGGACCAGCTTGGGAAAGAATACAATATCACCTTCGAGTTCAACGAGTCGGCCTTCAAGGCTGCCGGGTTGGAAAAGCCGGCGGATAGTGAGATTGGCGATCCTATTCCCAAGATGCGGGCCACCTTGGGCACGGTGATCAAGAAGATCATCAGCCGCATCAAGAACAACTCTGCTGATGGCGCAGCGGTGTATGTGGTGAGGCGTGACCATATTGAGATCACCACCAGCCAGTTCCAGTTGCTGGACAAAGTGGCACGGGCCTATCCGGTGGCAGATATCGTTTATGGAGCGCCTAACTCTTTTGCACAAAGCTCGGTTGTGCAGCAGTCGACCCTGTTTGGTTATGGTGGTAGCTATGGTTTTGCTGGCCAGCAAGCCCAGAACTCCTTCAACGGTTTGGGTGCCCTCCAGAACTTGGGTGCCGCAGGTGCCTTGGGTGCTGGTGGCGCGCTGGGTGGTGGTGGCGGTGGTTTTGCCGGCAACTTGGGTGGCGCAGTGGGTGGCCAGCAGATAGGTGGCCAGTTGGGTGTGGGTGCAGTTGGTAACTCAGGCCAGCAAGGTCAGGTCGGCCAATTTGGCCAGAATGGCCAGCTTGGTACCCTGGGCCAGTTCGGCAACCAAGGTGCTCAGTTCGGTCTGCAGGGTGGAAACTACGCAGACACCTTGGTAGCAACCATCCGCCAGCTTGTTGGTCGTCCCTCGGACTGGGCCGCACCGATTACGCTGCCAGGCAACCAACCTGCCGATCCGCTCTCTCAGGTTGACCCGAATGCGGGCGACCAGCAGGAGCGCAACCAGATTGGTTACTTCCAGCCTGCCAACGCCTTGGTGATCAAGGGAACCTCTTTCATCCATACTGAGCTCTACAGCAACTTTGTGGCTCCGGTTGGTGGCGCCAACCCGGTGGGCATGGCTGGCAAGCCTGGCAAACGCGACGGCGCACTTGCCGCTTTGGACAAGCCAGTGAAGGACAAGAAGGATCTTGACCCCCGCAAGATATGGCAGGAAGCACTCGCAAAGGGTGTGGATGAGCCAGGTATCATCATTGCGGTGTCTGATTTCCTTGCCGCCAACCAGTTTTGGGATCATGCGGCCGAGTTTTTGAAGGCTGACCTCCGCAAGGGTTTGGTGGTGAAGCCTTGGGTGTATGAGGCCTTGGCAATCGCCCTGCGTGAATCTGGTGCGGCACCCGCAGAGATTGAGCGCGCAGAGGTGGCCTTGGCCGACATGGAGCCTTTGGATGCCGATGGTTACCTGAAGGCCTCCAAAGGTATGGCTAGCCTCAAGCGCTATGACCGGGCTTTGGCCTTCTGCAAGCAAGCCGCACAACTCTCGCCCGATTCTCCGCAGGCTTATGCTCAGGCAATGGGTTATGCCGAGACGGTGAGCGATGTGAACAGCATGGCTTGGGCTGCAGGCAACCTGCTGAAGCAAGAGTGGCCAGAAGGTGGGAATGAGTTGCAGGTGAAAGCCCGCCGCTCGCTGGATGCTATGGCCGCCCGATTGGCTCAACAAGCCAAGCCGCAGGAGCGTGAGGCCCTGATTCGCAAAGCTGGAGACTTGGGTCGTCGGGATCTGGTAGTTCAGCTTTCTTGGGCTGGAGACGCGGATTTGGATCTGGTTGTGAAGGAACCAACCGGCAGCACCTGCTCAACCCTGGCCCGCCAGACGGCCAACGGTGGTACCTTGGTGGGAGACCGTGCGGGTGATGCCCCTACGGAAAGGTATGTGGCCTCGGAAGGCTTCTCCGGCACTTATGAGATCTCGGTTCGCTCCGCTTGGGGAATGCCAGTGAATGGCAAGGCTCAGCTGCGTGTGATCCATCATCAAGGCTCGCCCGATCAGCGGGAGGAAATTCAGACAGTTGACCTGAATGCCAATCCGACGGTGAAGGTGAACCTGAACGATGGTCGACGCAAGGAGCTGGCTTTGGTGATGCCTCCCAAGATGTCGAAGCCCGTAACCCAGCAGAAGGGGCAAGATGTGTTCCACACCCTGCGCCGGATGACTGAGCCCAACTTCCCCTCCAACGGGGGCATCCGGTCGGGCGGAGCTGGCACTGTACAGCAGGTACAACCTGAGGGAATGCCCTTGAAGCCTGTTGAGGCATCCGCCTCGTCCAAGCGGTTGCACCAGAACCGTGTGCAGGCCTTCATGCAGAACAGTCAGGAAGTGACTGCAAGGATGGCAACCGAGGTAAACGGGGGCCGGTTAAACGGTCTGGGCGGGAATATGATTGACGGTGGAAAGCCCGGAACCCGTTGATTGGGCTGTGAATCTGGTGTGAAATACTAGCACCCGGTGGGCTCTGCCTGCCGGGTGCTAGTCTTATGATGTAGCGAGAGATGTGCTTCCAACCCGGTGGTATGGAGCGAGCCGAACATGGGAAAACCCAATGCTGATGGTGGCCGCAGCCAAGCGTCGCTTGGGGTGCTGGTATTGTCGAGGCCAGGCAAGCCTGTGCAGCGATACCATTTGACCAAGCCGGTAATTAGCGTGGGCCGCTCAGAAGGGATGATCCTGCGTATTCCGTCAGCCGAAATCAGTCGCAAGCATTGCCTATTAACTTTCAAAGCAGGTTTTTGGCAGGTTCAGGACCAAGGCAGTAGCAACGGAACCTTTGTGAATGGCACGCGGGTGGGCGCAATCACCCAGGTGAATCCGGGGTCGAAATTCAGGGTTGGCAAGGTTGAGTTTGTGCTGCAATACACGCTGCAGGCGGATGCGGCGCGAAGGCTAAGGCAGGGCCAATTACTAGAGGCACTGGCCACTCCGGCCCAAGACCAAGATGAAGTGGAAATGGTTGAGCTGGATGATATGCCGGACGGTATGAACCAAGAACCGATCATGGCAGTCATTCCGCTAGAAGATGATCTGGTTTTGGAGTTGGAAGAAGAGCCGATTCCCGTGATGCCTTTGCCTCCTGCTAATGCGGTTACCATGCGGGATGAGCCTTTGTTGAATCTTCTGCCAGAAGAAGATGACTTTCCGCCTATACCGGTGGTGGCGGAGAATTCCAAAAGGGCCAAGGCCCCGCCCCCGATTCCTGAGCCGGATTGGAATGATCAGCAGCCTCCTTTGGCTGATTTGCGTGATTTGTTGAGTCAATTGGCTGAGCCGGATTTTGAACCTCCCAAGGGCAAGCCTTCGGGTTCCAAAGGCAAGGGTTGATTTAGAACACCCTAACCGGTTATGTCCCCGCCCAGAACCACCGCTTTAGGGGTGTGTCTGGATGGGGAAGAGCATGTATCCGGCAGTTTGCGAGCAACGAATCAAATGCCATAAGCCTATTGTGGGTTTGTGTTTATTGATTTTGTTACTTGCTGGCTGCGGCACCACCCGGCAAACCGAAACCCCTCGCACCGCCACGGAAATGTTGTTGATCTCCAATGCAGTGGATGAAACGGTTGGCCAATTTGATTTGAGTTATCTTGTAGGAAAGGATGTATTTTTTGACACCACCTACTTAGATACCACGGTTGACAAGGGATATGTAATAAGTAGCATTAGGCAGCACATGATGGCTTCAGGTGTGAAGTTGGTGGAGAACAAGGAAAAGGCTGCTTATATTGTTGAGGCGCGCACGGGTGCCTTGGGGACGGATTCGCACAGCGTGATGATAGGCGTGCCCCAGATGAATATTCCGCAGTTGGTTCCGGTTCCGGGTATGCCATCGTCGGTGCCGGAAATCCCGTTTGCAAAGCGGAGCAAGCAGACGGGAATTGCCAAGTTGGCACTGTTCGCTTTTCATCGGGAGAGCGGGCAAATTGTATGGCAGTCGGGG
>CAIWHS010000660.1 GCA_903912515.1 uncultured Planctomycetaceae bacterium | reverse complement strand
TGACCAAGCCCTTGCCCAGAAACCCATCGACCGCCATTTGGCCGGGCAGGCGGCCCTTGGCAGGGCCTGGACCAAAGGCCTCACCTGTGGATTGCCATTCGCCATAACTGTCGCCCTCAAAATCGGCAACAAGGATATCGGGGCGAAGGTTATCGGGGCGCTGGGCTTCTTGGGAGAAACCAGCAAGGGAGTTGGCGAAGCAAACAGCCAGCGCCAGCACCGCTTTATGCCAGCTTTTAACCCAGAATTTACCGCGAAAAAACATGTCGACCCCAATAGCACGCGTCTGGCACGGCCCCAGTCGGAAGGAACAGGAGCGATCAGGCATAGACCTGTTAACAGGTTACTCCAAATTCAAGGCGCGTGTTTGGCTATGAACCGCAGCAAAAGTGGGAAAGAAGGCTCGACCATTTCACTGTGATTGTAGCCCTGCAGTTCGAGAATTTCAGTACGGGTGTGGCCCACTTCTTTCATCATGCGCCAGAGGTAAGCGCTTTCCTCATAGCGGCCAAGAAGCTCGGTGTTGCGGTCGCCACTGATGAGGAGGAATGGCGGGGCATCCTTGCGGACATGGAACACCGGGGCTAACGCATCGATCACGGGTTGGGTGTCAGGGATGCCGCGCTCTTTGCGGATGGTGAAGTGAGTGATGGCCTGGCCGCTGCAGGGGACAAGTCCGGCGATGGAGTTGGCGTCGATAGCGTGTTTTGCCAACCAGCTTTTGTCGAGGCCGACCATGGAGGCGAGGTAACCGCCGGCGGAATGGCCGCTGATAAAAATCTTCTGTTTGGAGCCACCATATTTTTCGATGTTCTTGAAGGTCCAAGCGACGGCGGCGGCGGCGTCCTCGATGTAAGCAGGGGCTTTTGCCCGGGGGCTGAGCCGGTAATCGACAGCGACAATCGCCACGCCCTTCGCTTGTAGCGCCTTGGGGATGGAGCGATTGCCCCCGGTCAGGCCGCCACCATGGAACCAGACCACGGTGGCGAAATTATTACTATTTTCAGGATAGTATATATCTAATTTGCAGCGCGAGCGGGCGTAGGGGTCGGTGATAGATTCGGGCTGGTAGGCGATTGCGGTTTCTGTCTTGTAGATGGCTATGGGTTTTGACTGGGCATTGAGCGGGTTGACCTGCAAAGTTGAAAGCAAGCCTACTGCCAGCCACAAGACGAGAAATAAAAACCTAGTTTTTGAACCCCGCATAGTACTTGCTCCTGAACTGAATCTTTCCACCCAAGCCAAGCTTACCCTAGCTGTTAGTGGTTTTTGGGGTTGGTTTCTTTTTGTTCCAACCCAAGTCGGCAAATATTAGCGAGATTTTACTTTATGGCAGTGTGCCCTTGGAGGAGTGAATGATAACGTCGAAGATTATGCGCACATTTGCAGAGTGACCGCCATGAGGCTAGGGGTGGTAATAACGACAAAACCATTCCCACGGACCAAACGGAGGTCACGATGGCAACTGTAAATGAGGACAACAGGACGGGCAACATTCGGAATGTGATCCGATTTGATAAGGGCGAGATCAGGAACCACCTGGACGGGCTGGTGAAAACAAAACCGGGTTCAACCACTCTAGGTGATCGGGCTGATGGAGGAATTGATCAGGATGTTCGGGGCACTCAAGTTCCTGCGGACGGACAACGGATCGGAATTCATCGCCAAGACCCTGGTCCGCTGGCTGAAAGATCAGGATGTGCAATCCAGGTTCATCGTTCCGGGTTCACCCTGGCAGAGCGGGCGGAGCGAGGGGTTCAACGGCACCTTACGGAATGAGTTACTGAATCAGGAGGTATTCCATCACGTTGACCACGCCAGGGCTTTGGTCCGATTGTATCTTGGGAAATACAACACCGAGCGGCCGCACAGCAGGCTAAACTACCGGCCACCGCTGGAGTTTGACTTGGGGCAGGGCATGAAGGTTCGGCGAGATTGGTATGGATCCGGCAACTTAGCAAGGCTCCGGGGTCTCTGCCCCCATACCTCCGGGATTTATCGCATCGGGCCTCCAGGCCAGGATGGCACCCGGGAGGTGGTCTCCAGGTTACCCTGACCGTCTGGCCAACCTTCGGCGCTCCGGTTGCTTCCCAGCAGAGCCGTATCCTCCACCAGATTCTAGCGCAGACGGTCCCGGCAACGGGGATTTTTCAAGACCGACAGAGGAAGGTTTTAAATTATCCGGTGATACTCAGAATGGGGTCTGGGCACCCACGCAAAGCTGGTTTCTTGAAAGCAATTGAGCTTTCTGCAGAACCTGGCACGGATGCAGCGCCGGAATCTTGAAAAAGAATGCATTGAAGAATTTGAGACTTACCCTGAAAGACTCACTTCTAAGCAGGCGAGCACCATGATCGAGAAGTGGCGCAGTTCGCTCGTCATGTCTCGCTAAAAGGAGTCAACATGAGCGCAAGAACTTTACTCAATGCCGCAAGCCTCAACGGTGCAGCGATT
>CAIWHS010000659.1 GCA_903912515.1 uncultured Planctomycetaceae bacterium | reverse complement strand
GCGGCCACATAATAAATATGCTCCGAGGGGGAATTGATGGGCGGGAGCTCGCGCCACGAGGTGTCATCACCCGTAAACTCACGAGCCTTGGCATAGCTTTCCAGAGCCACATCTGATCTCAGGTAGTTTGGATTTTGCAGCACAACCCGCATGCGGTATTTGTAGGTTTTGCCACTTGCCACGGTGTAGTCCATCACACGCACCAGCACATCGTCGGCAGGTGGCAGGTCAGCAAGGGAGCTGGCACCGCCTTGGCCTTGGCCTGGCATGCCACCCATGCCCATGCCCATTCCGCCACCCATGCCGGCTTTGCCCATTCCCATGCCGCCACCGCCCATGCCGGGGCCACCCATTCCAGGGGCACCACCTGGGGCACCACCTGGGGCACTGCCTGGGAATCCACCGCCGCCCATGCCAGCTTTGCCCATTCCCATGCCACCGCCCATGCCGGGGCCACCCATACCGGGGGCACCACCACCGCCAGCACCGGATCCACCCATGGCGGTGACATCTTCCTCGCTGCGGTCAAGAAGGCTGCGACGACGCTTGCGTTGCTCGGCAAGCAGCTTGTTAGTTTCAGCTTGGGCAAGGCGTTGCGTTACCCGGGCCAATTTCTTTTCCATGGAGGGATAAAGGTTGTCAAACACTCCCTTGGGCCGCTTCCAGAATAATGGAGTTACCGTCGCCCCCGAGAGGGTGTTTTGGAACTGAATCATATCCACCAAGGCATCGTCTTCCGGCTCGAACTGGTTGTAGGCCAGATTGCGGATCTTGTCGTACTCCTTGCGAGCCTCGACCGTTTTGAATTCTGTGAAGGTACCGTCGTCTTTGCGCTCGGCCCGCTGAACTTCCACACCGCGAAAATAGGGTATTCCTGTTGGGTCTGTAGTTCCCTCAGGCAAACGAAGTTTCTCGGAATATTCCTTGATCTGTTCGCTCATGGGGAAGGTGGCTACCAGCATGGCAACCCGGGCCGCCTTCACATCCATGGCCGGTTGGTATTTACCGGTCTCAAATTCTTCTTCGCTCACCCAGTCGGCTTGATAGACCTGTCGGGTGTCTTCCCCTAAGCGCGTAAGGGGTGATTCTTTCCGCAAATTTTGGCCACGAACCACGCCAAATACACCCAATCGCTGGCCAGGCCCTGGAACCCCAGCGCCAACGCCGCCTGCTCCGGCCAAACCACCAGCGCCCGCAGCCCCACCTGGCTTAAAACCACCAGGGCCACCACCTGGCATGCCACCCATTCCGCCAGGGCCACCACCAGGCATGCCGCCAAACCCGCCAGGCATCCCGCCCATACCGCCGCCAGGCATGCCGCCCAAGCCACCTTTGCCCCCGGCAGCCATACTGTTGCCACCCTTATAGTCTTTCAGCACTAGAATCTTCACGCGGTCTTTTGCCTTTTCGTCCAAGCTAACCACCAAAGATTTCACAGGCAGCAGGGCAACCGCACCATTGGCATCGTCAGATACCTGCAAAACCCGCGGCATCTGCCGCTTGGGCGGAGCGACAGCATCATCGGTGAAGTACGGGTCGCCCAAATAGGCAGCGCCTGGAATCTTCTTCAGTTCGGCATATTCGATTTTGGCTGAGAGCACCGGAGGCTTGTCACTGTCACCCGGCTCGGCAGATTTGAAGGCACTGCTAACCCGGGCGTGCTCTTTGCCCATCTCGGTTTTCTTGGCATCCGGCGAATCGGCCGAAATGAAACCAATGATTGTCAGCAGGAGCAATAGCCCCGCCAAACCGCCGGCCACACCCAAGCCAACTTTCTCACCATGCTCGATGAAAAAATTCTTGAAATCGAAGCCCTTGAGGTTCATCTTCATGGCAATCACCTCCACCCAACCGTCACGCTTGCTGTTCCGTTCGCTCCAGCCTGTTGGAGTAACCAATCAGGCAGGTGTTTTTTGGGGCAGCTAATGCCGCCCCGCATCGTCAGATACCACCCGCGGGCGCCGCAGCAGCGGCTGGCGCTGCTCCACCCGAACCATCGGCACTTGGTGGCCTAGGCGGGTAGCGCTCATAAAGCGAGGCGATGGCATAGACAGCTAAATCCACCAACTGGGCTGGTTGGGAACTGGGGCCGGCACCCATCGCCGAACTGCCACCTTCACCCGCACCAGCCCCCGGCATACCCGCAGGACTGCCTGGAGGGCCACCCATTCCCGGTAAACCTGGAGCACTACCCGGAAAACCGGAAGGGCCGCCAGGGCCGCCACCCATTCCACCTGGCTTTGCAGCACCCATGCCCGGCATACCACCCATGCCCGGCATACCGCCCATGGCACCCATGCCCGGCATGCCACCCATTGGACCATCAGCTCCGCCAACGCCTGCCTTGTGCACCCAATCGACTTGGGTGATCTGCATGCGCATGCGGGAATTGGCAATAGCTGTCAGCACCGTGGGAACTTCAGTTTGATCAACCACCACATTGATGCCCACAGGTAGATGGCGACAAAGTTCGTTTGAAACGATGTAGCGGGCCCGATCAATCTTGTTGTTTTGGGTCAGATCACCCGCAGGTGCACCACCACCCGGGCCACCCGGGCCGCCGCCCATCATCATCCCGGCCATTTTGTCGCCACCGCCGGGCATTCCACCCATCATGCCATCACCACCACCGGCCGCCGCTGCATCAGCTTCACCCTCTGCCGGCTTTTCAGCGGGCAGAGTGTTGCGGGCCTTCAACTCGGCTTCCATAGTGCGATGCGATTGCCCTTTGCGGCCCATGGCCACTTTTTCAAGGCGCCGAATGGGGCAATTGGACGGGTCGAACAACTGCACCATGGCAAAAGGCTTCGACAGGTCGATGGTGCCAATATTCATGGGAGGGAAATCCTTGAACGAACGCACCTGCTGGTACATCACGGGATCGCCCTCCAGTTTGATTTCGACCCGATTCACCTGACCGCTGGGGGTTGGCTGGGCAATTTCAAACCGGGTAGTCCAGCCAGCGGCTTTGTCATATAGCGCCTGTGGCCGGTGCTGCGCGTGAACATTTTCAATGGTGCTCAATTGGTCAATACGGCCCTGAGTACCCGCAACCAGCTTCACCTTCCAATAAGCATTAGATACCACTACAGCCTTGGGCTCGTTCGAGGGTGAATCGACACGCCTCATGTTGCCAATTTCAGCAACCGTCTCGCGAAACAGGCGCACCACCTCGCGACGAACAGAAATGTCTTCCTGCAAGATCCAAATTTCTTCGCGGTTTGGATCTAGCGTGAAGGAGGGAACCTCCTCCAGCAGGCCACGCAAGCCAGGGCCGCTTGTTGGTGCGGCTGCGCCAGCACCTCCTGGGCCACCGGGTCCGCCTGCAAGGCCACCGCCACCAGCCGGGCCGCCGCCGGGCTTGCCGCCCATGCCCATCATGCCGCCACCTTCGCCGCCACCGGCTGCACTACCGCCACTGCCAGACCCGAAGGAGATAGGTGTTGGCCCTTGCAAAATGCGCCAATCCTGTGGATTTTTTGCGGAGAGGCGGTATTCGGGATTTTGAATTTCAGCTTCAAAGTTCTTGAACTGGCCAGCGTAATATTTGTTCTTGTAATCGGTGCGAATGGGCCCAGTGATCTCATCGGTTGGGTAAATCAACTGCTTCATGCCGGGAGGGCTGTAATAAATTGTGTTGGCCGAATCACCGCCCTGAGGGTTCCATGCCTTTGCCCAGGTGGAATTCTTCTCTTTCTCGTACTCGGTTTTGCGAACATCCCATGCTGGCAAGAACTTCTCGTTCTTCCAGCCACTGGTCAATCCCTTGGTGGTTTTGAGCGTTTCCTCATAATCCTTGCGCTTTTCAGCACCTGGATCGCTGAGTGGCAAAATAACCAGAAGAATCAGCTCGAAAAGGGCGGCTACCCCGAGCAGGATCCAAAATAGGTTTTTCTTCAACACCTGCACATCAAATTTTGCGGCCATGATTTAGAACTCCGGTAGGTGGTTGTGTGTTTTTGCTTAGGGCCGTGGGGCGGCAGGCTTGTCAGCGGGGCCACCTGCTGGGGCAGCAGGCGCAGCCGGAGTTAATGGCGCTGTTGCCGGAGCTGGAGCCCCTGGCATGGGAGCCACTGGCTGGGTTCCCCCCACCGGCATTGGGCTTCCTGGCATGGGCATGGGTATGACACCCATCGGGGGCACCACCACGTCGGCTCCCGCCGCAGGATCACCCATGGGGGCAGCTTCAGGCGCTTTTTCCACCACCGGGGGTGGCGGTTCCTGTGCTGTTGGCAAACCGGCCTTCCGGGGCTGAAGGGGAAGGGGCCGGTCCATTCGGATCGCTGCCGGATCAGCCTTTTCGGAATACAGTTTGGCAGACTCGCCACTAGGGGCGGCCTCTGCTGCCGCCGCTCCGCCTTCAGCAGACGCGTCCAGCATGTGGCGCAAGCTGTCAGAAGGGGTGGGCTCGCGCCAGACAAGGAATATCACAAACTCGGTTCGGCGGTCGTTGGAGCCAGCACCCGCCGAGCCACTAGGCATGCCACCCATGCCAGGCATACCGCCCATGCCAGGCATACCTGCTTTTCCGCCCAAGCCTTTGGGACCACCACCACCGGGGCCACCCGGGCCACCTTCACCCATGGCACCGCCAGGACCGCCAGCACCCAAACCACCAGCACCAGTGCCAGAAGAGGCCGCTCCGGTTCCACCAATCGAAACCCAAGCATCTCGCTTGCTTCCAGCAGCACCGCCGCCGCCTTCACCACCGCCACCTTCGCCTCCTGGGCTAGGGGCACCACCCATCATCATGGACTTGCCCATCATGGCGGCCATGCCTCCACCTGCACCACCCGCACCACCGCCACCGCCCATGAGGGCCGCAAGGTTGCTAGCAGTTACCAACGACAGACTTTGGCGATCCGAAGTGTTTTGAATTTCATACTTGAATAACATCACATGGCTGACCCGGTTGACCACCGGACCTGCATTGGGCGGAGGGCCGGCGGGAGCACTTTCGGCGCCAGCAGCAGCCACCTCACCCATGGGCTTTGTCGTATCGGGCATGGGGACAGGAGTGCCCATAGGCGAAGTTGTGGGTGTGGCAACCATTGCTGCAACAGGAGGAGCAGCTTTCGCCTGGGCCAATTGGGCAGGTGTGACCGAAACTACTTTGGGCCGAATCCCATGCGTGGCCAAATTTTCCAACAGGGTCTTGTTCAGGAAGTTTTGGGCATCCCAATGGAAAGTGTAGCCACGCAACTCCACCACCCAACCGGCCCCTTCTGGCGCGGTTTTCAGGTGATCCACCGGCTTAACCCGGTCGTTCATGCTGTTCTTAAAAGCCGGGTCAGCTTTAACCGCAGTCCAAAACGCATCGAGTTTGTCGGTGTAACGGCAATTCACCGCCTCAATATTCACTTGGGGCAGATCGGCAATGCCGGCTGGAAGACTGCTCCCTTTGGCAGATTCGCGAACCAGACCGCGCTGGTTGGCATACATGTCATAAGCCTGGCTACCGCGCACCGTCCGGAAAAAGTCCTGCGTGGCGGCCTTGGCACGGGTGTATTGGTCGTGCACAGTTTCCAGTTTTTGGTCGGGCAAAGGATTGGTCGTCAGCGGTAACAAAACCAGTGGCTGCGGCTGCACCTTGAATTGGGCCGACCACTCGGTGGCCAATTGTTCGCGGTCTTTTTTCAGCTTGGCCTGAATGGCGGGGGCTGCTGCCTGAATTTCTTTTTCCCATTCCATCCACGGCACGCG
>CAIWHS010000658.1 GCA_903912515.1 uncultured Planctomycetaceae bacterium | reverse complement strand
CGAAGCCTGGTTTGTTGGAAGCAATCGCCAAGGTTGATAACCCAGGGGTGCGTGATTTGTTGGAGCGATTTTTACCACCTGGGCAACGCCTGCAGCGTCTAGGCGGCCAAATTGAACCTGCCAGCCTGCTGGCGCTGAAAGGGGACAAGGCAAAAGGGAAAGAGATTTTCCATCAAAATAATGGGCCCCGCTGCGCAGCGTGCCACCGCGTGGAAGGCATAGGCAGCACACTTGGGCCTGATTTGAGCGGCATAGGCCTGAAATATAACCGCGAGCAAATCCTGGATCATATTCTTTATCCGTCCAAAACCATTGACCCAAAATACGCTACCCAACTGGTAGAAACAACGACCGGCAAAACACTCAGCGGGCTGTTGTCAAGCAAGACCGCCAATGAGCTGGTGCTGCGGACGGCGGAGGACAAGGAGATCAGGATCGCAGCGACAGAAGTAGCCTCAATCATGCCTTTAAAAACATCGCAAATGCCCGAATTATTGCTGCGGGATTTGACCGCCCGGCAGGCGGTGGACCTGCTCGACTACCTGGCGAGCCTAAAAGAAAAGACCACCCCTGACCGTTGAAAGGGGCTATCGCCCTCTAAGGGTTTTCCATGAGGCAACAGGGATGATCTGTTGGCCCAACAATGTGAGTCTAAATTTTACCCTAGTAATACATTCTTCAGTTTTACCCCATGGCCGATTTTAGTGCGCTAACACTGCGATCGTGCGCCATGAGAGCGGACGGCTTGTGAAAATGAGCCCCTGCAATCCGGGCGAAGGCGTGGCCTGCTCCAGGGTAGACATAGGTGGTCGCAAGCGGGTTATCTGCCAGACCGGCCAGCACTTTTTGTTGCGCCTGAGGCGGAACCATCAGGTCATCGGCGGCAATGTGCAGAACCAGTGGGCAGCGAAGCGTTTCCGCAAGATAATTTTCAAGGCCTACCCCGTAGTAGCCGATTGCCACATCGGCATCGGTGCGGCAAGCAGATAGATAAGCCAGCTTGCCGCCCATGCAAAAGCCAAGGACACCCACCTTACCCGCCACCGCGGAATGGCCGCGCAAGGCGGTTATCGCCGACTGGATATCAGCGATGGTTTGGCTCTCGTGCAGCTTGGCCATCAGGTCGAGGCCCTTTTGGCGCTCCTCGGCACTGTAGCCCATTTGCAAGCCCGGCTCCTGCCTCCAGAAGATGTCTGGGGCGAAGGCCACATAACCCTCCTCGGCAAACAGGTCGGCGGTCTTCTGGATGTTTTCGTTGACCCCGAAAATTTCCTGAATGATCACCAGGCCTGGGCCCTTGCCAGACTGCGGCAATGCCAGATACCCCTGGAAGTAACCGGAACCATCTGAAGCGGCGACGCTTATCCACTGACTGCTCATAGGCACCTCAAGCAAACGGAACAAATGAAACTAAATCTATCACTGTTTCCAGGCGGATTTCAAAGCGTGAGCCTCTAGGCTTGTGAACTCGCAGGGGGCACCTTTGATTTTGAGACTGGCAGCCACATCAGCACCCTTGGGAATGAAGGGCATAGGGACATAGGCCAGCCCATCGCTTGCAAACACCTCGAGGCCGGCGCGGTCGCAATAGATGACCAACCGCTGCTTGCCGTTGATCATTGGCGATGGAGCCCTATGGCCATTCACCACCAATTCGGCTTTGGCGGCATCGTAAGCAATGGTCGCTCCACGAACGGTGAAGACGACCTCAGTTTGGGGCTTGGGCGTGAACTCGGCGCGAATCTCTTGCAGTTCGGCGGTGAAGGCCTTCAGGGGGTTGGCTGAATCGGGCCCAACCTCCCCCGCTTTCAACTGGATGGAATTGCCCCGCAATGCAGCCAGTTCTCGTGCAGGCGCCCAGGTGAGGCGGGGGCCTTCTCTGGTAGAAACCAGGCCGAGTTCAAGTGGGATGGTCATCGATTGATTGAAAGGCATGCCCGGAGTGGGTGTTTGGAACCAGCCGATTTGCAAACGGCGGCCATCGGTTGTCGGGATGTCACTGAAAGTTTGGGCGGCGTAGAAGCCTTTGCCTCGGTGCCCGGTCAGCTTCGGGGTCTCGGGCTTGAAGGTTTTGCCATCGAAAGCGCCGACGATGTATTCGCTGCTGGCGGCGGTTAGTACCCATTTGCTTTTGATGGGATCGCCGTCGAGGGGAAGCTCAAAGAGATCGGGGCATTCGAACAGGCCTTCGGTTTTGCCGGTCAGTTTCCAATCCTTCAGGTTGGGTGAGGTGAAGAAGTGGATGGTGTGAACTTTGTTGAGTTCGACATAAAGTGTCATGACCCACTGCTTGGTGGGCTCGTGCCAGAGGACTTTGGGATCACGGTTGCCACCCGTGATTTCTTTGAGGATTGGGTTGCCAGCGTATTTGGTGAAGGTGCGGCCATCGGTACTGTGGGCAAGGCACTGGACCGTGGGATTGCCCGCTGCTGTGTAAAGGAGCACCAGTGGCGGTTTGCCGTCTTTGCCAAAACCGCTGGTATTGTTCCAATCGACCACGGCACTGCCCGAGAACATGGGCCCCATGGCATCAGGCAGCAGCTTGTCGCCAAGCTCCTGCCAATGGATCATGTCCTTGCTGACGGCATGGCCCCAGTGCATGTTGCCCCAATCCCAGCCGTAGGGATTGTGCTGGAAGAAAAGGTGGTACTCGTTGTTGTAAAAGACCATGCCATTGGGATCGTTGTTCCAGCCGCGCCTGGGCGAGAAGTGAAACTGGTTACGCAAGGGCTCTTTGTAGTCTTTATTGCTATCGGGGATGGTGTCAGACAACTGGATGGAGGCCAGGCCGGTGGAATCCTCGGGCAGTTTGTCGACCACCAGGGAAATCTTTTTGCCCTTCCAGGTGCTGACATCCATGGGGGCCCACCAGTCAGGGGCACCTGGGGCTATTTCGATGTCGTTTCGGACCTGCAGTTGGCCATCGACAAGCAGGCTAACCACCCGCCTGGGAGCGCCGGTTTTGATGGGGATGTTGAGGTAGCGTTTGGCAACCACCAGCTCGCGTGTGACATTGGTCAACAAGCCCGGTGGTTTGCGATCGGTTTGGACGATGTGGTCGATATTGATATGACCCCAGCCGCCCTGGACTGTATCGACAATCTGCAAAGTGGCCTGTTTGCCGAAGAATTCCTGGACATTCCAGGAATCGGCAATCAAGGCCTCGCTGCCGCCGGCGTTGTCATTGGCACCGGTGGCGGTGCGGACAGTCTTTCGGTCGATTACCAAGTTGATGCAAGCTTTTTCAGGGTGTTTGCCACCACTGATGAGAAAAGCTATGTGGTTGCGCTGGATGGTGAAAGGTGGCGAGGTGAGGGTGCCTGTGGAGTTGTCGCCTTTGAAAAACGAATTGACCAAGCCCTTGCCCAGAAACCCATCGACCGCCATTTGGCCTGGCAGGCGGCCCTTGGCAGGGCCTGGACCAAAGGCCTCACCTGTGGTTTG
>CAIWHS010000657.1 GCA_903912515.1 uncultured Planctomycetaceae bacterium | reverse complement strand
TGACAGTATCGGCGACCTTCAGGGTGATTTCCTCGGGCGCCTCGGTCCCCCTAGATTTCTTGACGGTCATCTTGCCGTCTCCGAACCGGGTGACGAACCCCGCAAACTCATCGGCAATCCCCGTTGCAACCGCCACCAAAAGGACAAGGCCCGCGACAACCGACTTCTTCATGGTCACTCCATAAAAGGGGACGTTCTGTTTATAAAAACAGATCCAAAATATTTAAAATTAACTTTTCAGGCTAAAGTTCTGGATGATTTTGTTCGTCAAGGGGGGCAAAAGGCCCTCCCGCTGGCAGAAGGATAAAACCCTTCGGGCAAGCACCGCATTCCAGTCTATCCATCCAAGGGCAGCCCGAAGGTCTCCGCCACCGCCGCGTTAGTCACCTTGCCGGCGCGGATGTTCACACCGGCAGCCAGTCCGGCGTTACGGGCCAGCGCCTCGTCTAGCGATCTTCCCGCCAGTTGCAGCACATACGGCAGCGTGGTGTTGGTCAGCGCGTAGGTGCTGGTGCGCCCCACTGCGCCTGGCATGTTCGTCACGCAATAATGCAGCACATCGTCCACCAGGTAGGTCGGGTGGTCGTGCGTGGTAGGCCGCGAGGTTTCCACGCATCCCCCCTGATCGATTGCCACATCAATGATCACCGACCGCGGTTGCATCAGCTTCAGATCCTCACGCCTCAGAAGTCGAGGTGCCCTGGCCCCCGGGATCAACACCGCCCCTATCACCAGGTCAGCGGTGCGGACGCTTTCCAAAATGCTGTGACGGTCGCTAAACACTGTGGCCACATTGCGGGGCATGACATCATCGAGATAGCGCAACCGGTCCAGGTTGATGTCCAAAAGCGTTACCCTAGCCCCAAGCCCGGCCGCCACTTTGGCCGCGTTTGATCCCACCACGCCACCGCCTAATACCACAACATGAGCAGGTGCCACACCGGGAACGCCGCCCAGCAAAATGCCACGCCCTTCAAAAGGACGCTCCAAATACTTTGCCCCTTCCTGCACACTCATTCTCCCGGCCACCTCGCTCATGGGTGTGAGCAATGGCAGGGTTCCCTTTGAATCGTGAATGGTTTCATAGGCGATTGCGGTTGCCCCGGAGGCCAGTACCGCCCGGGTGAGCGTCTCGTTGGCGGCAAAATGAAAGTAGGTGAAAATGACCTGTCCCTTCCGCATTAGGGACCATTCCCGCTCCAGCGGCTCTTTCACCTTCACCACCAAGTCGGCTTGCCCCCAGATAGTTTCTGAATCGGGCACGATGCGTGCGCCATGGCGGGTATAATCTTCATCGGAAATGCCACTTCCCTGCCCCGCGCCAGTTTGAATGAGGACTTTGTGCCCCCTGCGGGTTAGTTCTTCTACCCCCACGGGAATCATGCCAACGCGCGACTCGTGGGTTTTGATCTCGCTGGGCACACCCACCACGACAGACCGGCCGGCATTTGATTGGTTCATGGCAGAATTCTCCCCAAGGGACCAGCAAATCAGGCACCTTTAATTTTCAGTGTAGGAATTTCACTTGGCACCTTGTGGTAATATTCGGCTCATGCCCAGTCGCCCGGTTTTTCTCGTACTGCTCCTGCTTTGGTTCGCCGCCTTGGGTTGGCAGTTCGCAGTAGTGGCATTGCCTGTGCTTCGAGCCGGAGATCCTCCGGGTGCTGGAATCTCGCTCAGCGACGAGACAACCGCCTCCGCTCCCGCCCGCTATCGTGTTTTTTATAATGGTCAGGAAATTGCCCTGGCAAGACTGCAACTCACCCACCAACCTGCGACCGAGACTTTTCAATCTTTGGCTGAGTTCACAACTTTGGGCCTAAAGGCTAACAACACACCCTCCAAGGCAAGCATTTTGGGGGCCAGTTGGCTTCCCGCCAAATCCTCGCTCGATATGGACCGTAGCGGCCAGCCGCAAGCGGCCAGCGCTCAGGTGAAAATTCCCACCGGCGAGGTCAACACCACGCTGATCCGCCAAGGAGCTAACCTGATCGGGAGCAAAACCATCCAGCTTGCCGCAACAGGCGATACCCCATTACCCGCCCAGCCTCTGACCATTTCCATAGGTGAAGGTAGAGCCGTGCTGGGGATGCTTCTGCCCTCATGGCGATGGAACGGCTTACGACCAGGGCAACGATGGAGCGCGCGATTGCTCGACCCTTTGGCAGATTCGCTGCTGCCAGCCAACCAGGCGCACAGCGGCCAAGGTGTTGCCTGTGAAGTTGCGGCCTTGTTAGAAATCCCACCGGAAGTGACCAAGGAGACCGAGTGCTGGAAAATCATGGCCACCCGTGAAGATTTGCAAATTACCGTCTGGGCCGCCGTGCAGAGTGGAAAAGTGATGCGGCAAGAAGTGAAAATCGGCTCGGGCAACGGCGCTGACCTGTGGGTGCTGATTCGGGAGGATCTGCTTCCATCATGACCAGCCAAGCCAATACACGCGCCAGCATCCAGCAGGTCAGCAAACAATATGGCCAGCACTGGGCCGTGCGCGAGCTGAACCTAGTGCTGAAACCCGGCGAGCTGTTCGCATTTCTGGGGCCCAACGGGGCTGGCAAAACCACCACCATCAAGCTGTTGTGCGGTTTGCTGCGCCCAACCGTTGGCACCATCGAGGTCGATGGTTACAACCTGGCCACACAGGGCCTTCAAGCCAGGGCGGCCATGAGTTACGTGCCCGATTTGCCTTTTTGCTACGAGCACCTCACAGCCCGCGAATTTCTCGAACTGGCTGCCGACCTGCATGGCATGGACAAACAGCTTGCCGCTCAACGCATGGATGAGGTAATCCGCCTGTTCGAACTGGAAAAGTTCATCGACCAACTCACCGAGAGGTTCTCGCATGGCATGCGGCAGCGCACCGTTTTTGCCGCCGCCATGTTGCCTGAACCAAAGCTGCTTATCACCGACGAGCCCACCGTGGGGCTGGACCCGCGCAGCGTGCGCCAACTGAAAGACATCCTGCGCAACCACACCTCCAAGGGAAACACTGTTTTTCTCTCGTCCCATTCGCTTGATGTGGTGGAGCAACTGGCCGACCGAATCGGGATCATTCTGGGGGGCAAGCTCATTGGCTGCGGCACTCTCGAGGAATTGCGCAGTCAGGCTTCCCACAACGGACCGCTGGAAGATGTTTTCTTGAAGCTGACGCAAACTGAGGAACAACGCGCCGGGGTGGACGGTCCATGAATGCGGTTCCAGACCTTGGTGTTTTCGCCCGGTTGAAATGCCGGCTTGCCCGCAACCAATTGCGTGGCTTGGGCGGCGAAAATTGGGTGCGCCCGGCCAGCATCGCATTTTCAAGCCTGCTGGTTGCCGGCTTTGGCTTTGCCTCCAGTTTGGGTGGTTTTGCTTTTTTAAACCAACAAAAACTGCCACTGGGTGGCGACATCGTCGGGTTGCTGCTCGACCTATTCTTCCTGACGCTTGCAACCCTTCTCTCCCTGTCTACCGGGCTCATCCTTTTTGGCAGCCTGTTCGACTCGCCCGAAGCGGCTTTTTTGCTGAGCAAGCCGGTGCCTGACGACAGGGTATTTGCCCATCAATTTTCGGGGGCCATCCTGTTTTCCAGCGCAGCCCTAATCCTTCTTGCGCTGCCACTACTGCTTTCTTATGGGCTCTCCACCCGCGCTGGGACACTTTACTATCTTTTAATGCCACTTTATTTTCTTTCCATCCCGCTGTTACCCGGTTCACTGGGCGCCATTCTCTGCCTAACCCTAGTGCGATGGATCCCCAGACGCCGGAAGGAAGCCCTTGGCACGCTGGCTGTACTGATAGCGTTTGGGGCTCTCTTCTGGATTGGCATGGGCCTGCGCAACCTGCGCTACGCCAAATCGGGTGACGAGGAGGTGCTAAACGAAGTGCTTGGCCATGTGCGCTTTGCCTCGGCCGCATGGTTGCCCACCCACTGGCAAAGCCAGGGTTTGCGCCAAGCTGCTCGCGGGCAGATGGAGCCCGCGTTACGCTACCTGGCGCTTAGCCTCACCACCGGGCTGATGGCCTTTTGTCTTGCAGGGCTGGTCGCAAGAAAATGGTACCGCATTGGCGTTGACCGCCTCAGCCAGCAAGAGCGCAGGCAAAACACCAGCAGATTCCAATGGCTCGATAGTATCCCCAAATTGATGCCCTGGCTCAGCCCCCAAGAACGGGCACTGCTACTGAAGGATTTTCGAACCTTCCGCAGGGATGTAAGGCAGTGGGGGCAGGGTCTGGTTTTTCTGGTCATGCTGGCTTTCTATTTCTCGTCACTTAGGCGCATGTTTCCGGGTGATATTCCCCCCGCCTTCCGCAATGGCCTCAGCTTGCTTAACTTGGCGGTGGTGGGCATGCTGTTGTGCGCCTCCTGCGGGCGGTTTGTCTTCCCTCTGGTCAGTCTGGAGGGGCGACGCGTCTGGCTTTTGGGCCTCACACCCGTGTCTCGCCTGCACTGGGTGCGAGGCAAATACTTTTTCTCTCTTCTTTTATGCCTTATTTTTTCACTGCCCCTGGTGGCACTCAGTGACTCCATGCTGGAGCTACCCGCTGGAGGCATGGTGGTGCACCAAATCACTGCGGTCTTTTTGGCTACCGGGCTAAGCGGACTTGCCGCAGGCTTGGGTGCCGTGTGGCCCAGTTTTCAGGAAAAAGACCCCTCCAGAATTGCTGTTGGGTATGGCGGCACACTTAGTCTGGTTATCAGCCTGGCCTATTTGCTGGCCTGCCTGGCCATCGCGTCGATGCCCTGGCACTTTGCCCGGGCAGTGGGGGTGGACCAATTCCCCGTCTGGGGCTGGCCACTCAGCCTTTTTGGGCTGGTCATGGGAGGACTATTGGCCAGTTTGGCCACCCTTTTCCCTCTTCACTTGGGCAGGGTTAGACTCGACGCCATGGAATTCTGATAAGCATCTCAGCGCCCAAACGCCTTCAGCATCTGTTCGGCAACAAACTTGTTTCCTGCATCATTCAGGTGCACACGGTCGGAGGTGAGAATTCCTTCGTCTTTGTTTTCTGGGTTGTTCTTGGCCTCATGGTCCAAAAAAGCCTGACGCAGGTCACAGAGGCCGGTCTTCTTTTCCTTTGCCAGCTTGCGGGTGATGGCAGCATATTGATCCAGCTTGGCGTCCATTTTATTTGCCCCGTTTTTCTTTTCGCCAATCAGGCTGGGGGTGGCCAAAATCACCCGGGCTCCACTGGCCTGAATCTTGTCCACTATCCCGCCAAGGCCTGAATTGAAGCGCTCAGGCAGGGTGCCCTTGGCCGGGTCGCTCTCGCCGTGCCAAACATCGTTGATGCCGATATAAATCACCACCACAGTAGGCTTTTTCGACAGCACATCGCGGTCGAGGCGTTTTTCCAAGTCGGGCACCTTGTTGCCGCTAATCCCTGCGCCGATCACCTCAACCTTCAGGTCTTTGTCATTCTTTTGTAGTTCGTCACGCACCAGGGTCACATAGCCATTAGGCCCAGCGCCTGCCTGTGTGATGGAATCGCCTAAAAAAACGATCCGGTCATTCGCTTTCAGTGACACGTCCGCTGTTTGCGCCTGACTGGTCATGCCCGACACAACCGCTGTCATAAAGCCAAAGCTCAATCGAAGGGGAGAGAACATGGGATTCTTTTCCTAACAAGTAGAGGAAAAATAAAACGATCACCAAGGCCGCATGTTATGCCAGGCTTTTGCCGCTGTCCAACCCTGCTCTTGGCATTGTTCGATCAACCTAGCGTATTGGGATGAGGTCGAAAAAAAACAGGACCGCAGCTCGCCGCTTGGGGACGCCCTTTGCGGTTCCGATCAGCTTGCCGTTTTCACGCACATCACCATCGTTGTCGATCTTGCCCACCAGCCGGCCACTTTTGCGCACATCGCCATCTGATTCCACCTTGCCTAACAGCCGGCTATTAGCGCGCACTGATCCATCTGAATCAATCTTTCCCACCAACTTGCCTGCCACCCGAATATCGCCATCTGGTTCAAATTTGCCCACCAGGCGCCCATTCGCCCGCACATCGCCATCAGCGTCCACCCGACCTACCAGTCGCCCATTCACCCGAATGTCTTGCGCGGTAAGCGATGGTGTCAAAACCAGTGCGTGGCCGCCCAGCAAGGCCAACCCAATCAGCAATCCACGCCTATGCCTAACCAAATTTTCCACGGGTGCGCCTACTTTTCGTTTTTGGTTCCTGTTTTTGGCCTGCCAAACAGGCCGATATAACTCTCAGCCTGACAAGACTCTGCACCAGACATTCCCGTGCCGATTTAGGTTTCCCTTCCAGCAAGCCGCTGTGCTATACTTCTCTTACTAGTGTACCCTGCCGTCGGTTCTCCGACTTGATATTTCAGGTGAATGTGCCTTACATGGTCCCTGAACTTGTGATGGATCCCATCATGGCTACCTCGCTCAATACCACCCCGCATAATGCAATCCCGCTCAAAAACGGTTGGAATCGCAGGTCCATTGTTCAGGTGGGCTTTTCCAGTTTTTTGTCGATGGGTTTGGGTTCCATGGCCCAAGCCGCCTCAAACGGTCCTAGGGCCAAGTCGGTCATTCTGGTTTTTCAGACCGGTGCCCCCAGCCACATCGACACCTTCGACCCCAAACCCGATAGCCCCTTGGAAGTGCGTGGCGAGTTCGGCGTGGTGAAAACCAGCCTGCCTGGCGTTGTTTACAGCGAACACCTGCCCATGCTGGCGGCCAGAGCCCACCGCACCACCATCGTACGCAGCTTCAGCCACAAAGATAACAATCACACCGCCGCCACACACCACATCATCACCGGGTCGCTGCAACCTGGTGTGCGTTTCGACAAGCCCCTGTCTCGCGATGACTGGCCCTGCTATGGTGCTGCTGTTTCCTATTTCTCACCAGCATCACCGGGCATTCCCACCGCAGTAACACTCCCCACTTTCTTGGCAGATGGGCCCTTGGTTTGGCCTGGCCAACATGGTGGGTTCCTTGGCCCCCG
>CAIWHS010000656.1 GCA_903912515.1 uncultured Planctomycetaceae bacterium | reverse complement strand
TTGTTTTTGGTGCTTCGTTCGATTGTTTCGATGCACTTATCCTCCAAGTCAGCAAAAACTTCTCTATCAAAACCTTGACATAGACGCGCGAACTCTTCAAATGCCTCGTTTGCGACAGAATTCAATTTCTAATCGAGCTACTGAGGGTTTTGGCAGGGGAAAGGCCTTATGTCTTGGAGTTCTTATTTGACTTTCTGATCCACCTAAGTCAGGAAACCAATGCATTGATTTCTGGAGACTGACCTCCAGGCATCCTCAATAACTGGAACTTCTAGTTACACGATTATTCTTACAAAGTCGGCGAGCATTTTGCCGTTTTGAACTCTTCCGTGCATCATTTTGGGTCTCGGGTTTTCAGCGGATTGATTTGAGTGCGCCTAATGCAAATTTGTTCTTTGACCAAGCTGGCAAAGCCAGGGAATTGTCGAGAGCAAGGAATGGAAAAGCACTGACCTTCCGTGATTTTTCACGGATGGAAGAGGTGATGGGCCGGGGTGGGCAGTTAGGTTCATTTGAAGCTGTATTCAGCCAGCGAGGCACCGACGGCAAGCCGATCAAGCTTTGGGACCGGGGCAATGGCGCCATTGATCTGAGGACCTCACAATCTTGGGTTCCGTATGACATTGTGCGACGCTTGGACGAAAATTGGCAAGAATTGGAGCCTAAACTCAACGGGAGGTTGTTTGTCTATTGCGGGACCGCTGATACATTTTATTTGGATGGTGCTGTCATTTTACTTCGCGAAGCATTGGAAAAACGGAAGGCAAAGGCCGTGGTGGAGATGATTCCCGGTGCTGACCATGGATCGTTCATGACCCGTGCCTTCCGGGAAAAAATGTCGCGGCAAATGGAGCAGGTGCTTCGAGCCAACCGCGAGGGGGCAAAGCCGTGAAGCGGGAAAACCTCGCAGTACTGGGTTTAGGACTGATTGGGGGCTCGATTGCAGCCTCGGCGCGTGCGCGCGATGCTGTGAGTTCTGTGATAGGTTGGGATCCCAACCCGGAAGCCTGCGCAATCGCATTAGCCCGTGGTTATGTTGACGCCATTGAGCTGACCCTGGGGGATGCGGTTGCCAATGCGAGCTTGGTGGTTGCTGCGTGTCCGGTTCCGCAAGTGGTTTCGCTTTTGCGGGAGGTAGTAACGGAAGCCCACCCCGGCACCTTGCTGACAGATGTGGCCAGCACCAAGTTGTCGATTTTTGAGGGTATGCAGATAGAAATGCCTGAAGGTGTGGAATATTTGGGTAGTCATCCGCTGGCAGGATCAGAAAAATCTGGGCCTAGCCATGCGGATGCAAACTTGCTTGAAAATAGGGTGGTTGCCATTTGCCCGGGCCCGAATACCAAAGCCGAGTCGGTGGGCAGGCTGGAAAAATTTTGGCAATCGCTTGGGGCAAGAGTGGTGTCGAGTCCTGCTGAGCGGCATGACATTCTTTTGTCTTTAACAAGCCATTTGCCGCATTTGCTAGCCTATTTGTTAGCGGCGATGCCGAACCGAGAGCATTCGCCCTATCTTGCTGGCGGCTTTAGGGACATGACCCGACTGGCTGGGAGTTCGCCACATTTGTGGATGGGAATCTTTCAGGACAATCGGACAGAACTGTTAGCGCGGGCTATGGAATTTCGTTCCAAGTTAGATGAGGCAATCGCCTCACTGGAGCAAACCGGGGATGTTGGTGGAGTTTTGAAAAAGCAAATGGAAGAAGGCTGGAAGATGCGCACTAGCTGGCAAGCCCTTTAAAAAGGCTGCCAGCTAGCTGAAGATAGGCGGCACAAGTTACTCCTCGTCGTCGCGCAGCTTGGCCAATACTGACAGGTCTTCCAAAGTGGTGGTGTCACCCGTAGTTTGATTGCCACTAGCGATGTCTCGCAACAAACGCCTCATAATTTTGCCAGAACGGGTCTTTGGCAAGGATTCGGCGAAGCGGACTTCATCGGGTCTGGCCAGTGCGCCTATTTCCTTTGACACATGTTCCCGGAGCGCCTGTTTTAGTTTGTCATCGGCAATTTTCCCTTGCTTGAGGGTGACGAAAACAACAATCCCCTCCCCTTTTATCTCATCTGGTCGCCCAACAGCGGCGGCCTCTGCCACGGATGGATGATTGACCAAAGCCGATTCGACTTCCATGGTGCTCAACCGATGACCTGCCACATTTAACACATCGTCGACCCGTCCCATGATCCAAAGGTAGCCGTCTTGGTCGCGGCGCGCGCCGTCGGCAGTGAAATAAACATTGGGGACGGTTTCCCAGTAAGCCGAGCGGTAGCGGGCATCATCGTTAAAAATGGTTCTCAGCATGGAGGGCCATGGCCTGGAGATAACCAAATAACCTCCTTCGTTGTCTCCAACGGGATTGCCTTTTTTGTCAACCACTTCGGCAATGATGCCAGGAAGCGGAAGAGTCGCACTTCCCGGCTTGGTGGGCACTGCACCAGGAAGTGGGGCAATCATGATGGCGCCGGTTTCGGTTTGCCACCAAGTATCAACGATAGGACAACGGCCCTTGCCGATCTTTTCGTGAAACCAAATCCATGCCTCCGGATTGATGGGTTCACCCACTGTTCCAAGCAGGCGCAGGCTGGAGAGATCGTGCTTGGCGGGCAATTCATCGCCCCACTTGATAAACGCACGAATGGCGGTTGGCGCGGTGTAGAAAACGGACACGCCATATTTCGCAATAATTTCCCAGAACCTATCTTTGGCAGGGAAATCCGGCGCCCCTTCATAGAGCATCAGGGTGGATCCATTGCAAAGAGGCCCGTAAACCACATAGCTATGTCCAGTGATCCAGCCAATGTCTGCGGTGCACCAATACACATCGTCATCGCGCAGGTCAAAAACCATTCGGTGGGAGTAGGATGCCCCGAGCAGGTACCCGGCGGTGGTATGCAAAATGCCCTTGGGTTTGCCGGTGGAACCGCTGGTGTAAAGGATGAAAAGCGGGTCTTCGCTTTCCATGGCAGCCGGCTCGCAATGGGCTTCGACGCCTTGAACCAAATCGTGCCACCAAATGTCCCGACTTGGCTTCATTTGGACGGGTTCGCCTGTGCGCTTGTAGACCACACATTTGGCGACATCTGGGCACCGATTGAGTGCATCATCGACATTTGCCTTCAGCGGGATGCTTTTGCCCCTGCGGTAGCCACCATCGGCGGTGATCACCAAGGTGGCGCCGGCATCTTTGGTTCGTTCGGCCACTGCTTCAGCGCTGAACCCTCCAAAGACAACCGAGTGGACAATTCCCAAGCGGGCGCAGGCCAGCATGGCAACTACAGCTTCCGGAATGAGCGGCATGTATATGGTGGCCCGGTCGCCTGACTTCATACCTAACAACTTAAGCCCATTAGCAAACTGGCACACCTCGCGGTGAAGCATCTGGTAAGTGAGCACCCGTGAGTCACCGGGCTCACCTTCCCAAATAATGGCAGCCTTGTTTCGGTTGGGCCCCTTCAGGTGCCTATCGACGCAGTTGATGGAGGCGTTGAGTGTACCCCCCTCGAACCAACGGGCGTGTGGCTCATTCCAAGTGAGTACCTTTTCAAAGGGCTTGATCCATTGCAATTCCCCTGCTTGCTTTGCCCAAAAAGCGTCTGGATTTGATTTTGCCTCTTCGTAAAGGGCTTTGTAGCCCTCCATCCCCTGGACCTTGGCATTGGCAACAAATTCGGGGCTTGGCGGGAAGGTCCTGCCTTCTTTCAAAAGACTGGCAATATTTTGAGTTTCGGGTTTCGGGTGGGTGGGAGAGGGCATAGCCATAATCTTTCAAGGAATGTGATGGAGGGAGAACCTGAAGGTTGGGGTATTTAAAACCGAAAATTGATCCGGCCGATAGCCCTTTAGCCGTGTAAATAGCTGAATCTAATGGTGTTGAAATTCCAGTCAAGCCCCTCCGTGGGACAAATGCCAATTTGAGCAGGCTGGAAAGAAAAGGTATAAATTTGTATCATAATTAAATGGCTAACTGCTTTACCACTACTGAAACTGCAAATACGGCTTGGGCAGGGCGAGGCTGCCATCCCAATTGGGAACGCCTAAAAACTATCAAACGCTATCGGATGGAATGCCAATTAGTTGGTTTTTGTGGGGGAACCCCTGCAGCGAATTTGAAAACATGGGAACCGGATTTACTAACAGCCCATGCGATCGTTTTGCAGCAATCATTTATCGGATCGCAAGATCTAAGTTTATTTCCTGGTCTTGGGAGTTTGCATGGTTGCGAGGCAATCATGGAGGCAATATTTGCACAGCCAACCTTCTTACCCAAGGCAACGCTGTTGGGAATTGACAAAAATGGGGATCCGGTTGCCTCTATTCAGGCCATGGAAGGGTTGGGAGAGGGGCTCATCATGAATGTTGGAGTTGTTCCCCATGCCCGGGGACAGGGGTGGGGCAAGTTGATAATTCGCCAATGCTTGGAAGCTATGTCAGTTGATGGAATGAAGTTTGCGTCTTTGGAAGTTACTGGGGGAAATAAGGCAGCGATCCACCTTTATTCAGGTATAGGTTTTTGCAAAACCCGTGTTCAATATCTTCCATTGCAGGAAAATCCCCCCACAAGCAAATTTGGTTTTTGGGAATTGCCGTTGAACTTGTGGTGACAAACACGGAATTGCACATTCTCATTCGGCCCACAAATCCTCTATCAGGAACAATCAACAGGTGAAGCAGAAAATACATCAGGCAGTTATGGGCAATGGAATGCGATTGGTCGCCGAGAGGCTGGACCATGTGCACACCGCCGCTTTTCAGTTTTTATTCCCTGCGGGATCGATGGCAGACCCGGTTGGAATGCGAGGCCTTTCCAACATTCTTTCTGACCTAATGACCCGGGGTGCTGGAAAGCAGAATAACCGCGAATTCAATGCGGCGATGGACCGATTGGGAGTTGATTTTTCAACTTCATCCGGGGTTTTAAATTTACGGCTTGCTGGGAATTGTCTTGCTGAAAACCTTGAAAAAGCATTGGAATTATTCGCTGATATGATCCGCAGGCCCACACTTCCAGAAAAGGAACTGGCGCCGGTTGTTGATTTGGCCATGCAGGACATCCGCTCGACGGATGATTCACCGCGGAAAAAGGTGATGTTAGAAGTGCGCAAGCAACACTTCCCTGCCCCCCTGGGGCTTGACCCCAGAGGGGAAATCAAAACCCTAGAAAAAATAAGCATCAACGATGTGCGGTCGTTTCATGCGAAAAAATTGCAGCCCAAAGACGCAATTTTTTCTGTAGCTGGGCGGGTTGACCTGGATCAGGTACAGGCAATTGCGGAGCGCTTTTTTGGGGATTGGGAGGCTGGTACCCCAAGCGTATTAAAAGAAAAGCCAAGCTCAAAAAAGCCAGCCCGAGTGCACATTCACAAAGAGACTGAGCAGGTGCACATTGGCTTGGCCTATCCATCAGTGCCTGTGGCCCATCCGGATTATTTTGCTGCGCTTGGGATGGTTCAGGTATTAAGTGGTGGCATGAGTTCACGGCTGTTTACCGAGATTCGGGAAAAGCGCGGGCTTTGCTATTCAATATGGACAACACTGTCACCCTTGAAGCATTCTGGGGCAATTCTGGGTTATGCGGGGACTACAGCAGCAAGAGCTCAGGAAACCCTAAATCTATTCATTTCCGAATTATCCCGGGTAGCTGAAGGTGTTGAGGAAGATGAAGTCCAAAGGCTTCAGGTTGGGTTGGAAACATCATTGCTGATGCAGGAAGACTCAAGTGGTGCGAGATCCAATTCGCTGGTTTCTGACATTTTCAATTTGGGCCGAGTCAGGCCGGTTGAGGAATTGCGTGAAGGGATCGCCTCAATCACCCGGAAAAAAATAATTGATTACGCCAAGCGTAACCCGCCATCGCCTTTAACATTGGCAACAATTGGTCCATCCAAACTCAAAATTTCCTGAACAACAGGCGGTAAAGTTAGCATGAGCACAGCATTTCACATTTTGGAAGCGGATAACGGTTTACCCATTATTGGTGAAACCAACCCTGCATCGCATTCCGTAGCGGTTGGTTTTTTTGTACGCACTGGAAGCCGGGATGAAAGTGCTGAAGAGTCTGGTGTCAGCCATTTTCTGGAACACATGATTTTCAAGGGTTCGAAGAAACGAAACTCCGAGCAATTAAACGCTGAGTTAGATCTTATTGGGTCGAGCCCCAATGCCTACACCAGTGAAGAAACAACTGTTTATTATGCATCCTGTTTGCCCCGGCACTTGGGCCGCGCGCTTGAAGTATTGTCGGACATCATGAGACCAGCATTGCGTAATGATGATTTTAACCTTGAAAAGAAGGTTATCCTTGAAGAAATTGGCATGTATGAGGACCAACCGGGTGACATGGTATTTGACCATGCCCGTAAGCTATTTTTTAACGAACACCCTCTTGGGAACTCGGTGCTTGGCACAACGGCTTCAGTTCAGGACTTGAAGCGTGACCAAATGGCGGATTATTTTCGAAGGCGCTACCAAACCGGAAACATGGTTTTAGCCTGCGCAGGCAATTTTGAATTTGAAGAATTCTCAAAGCTTGCGTTGAAATATTGTGGTCGCTGGCCAACCGGTACGCCAAGGCGGGCGGAAATTCGACAAACTGCAGGATCTGGAGGTTTTGATGTGCGCCTTGACCAGCGGACGGTTCTTGAGCACCTTATTGTTATGAATGGCGGCCCTCCCGCAGCATCTCCTTTGCGGCATGCGGCAGACTTGGTGTCGATGGCGATAGGTGATGATTCGGGAAGTCGGATGTATTGGGAAATTGTTGACCCCGGGCACGCTGAAAGCGCTGGTATGTCTTACCGTGAGCATGAAGGCACGGGGATTTATTACGCCACCGTTGAATGTGAGCCAGGCAAAGCCCAGAAAAATCTGGACCGGGTTTATAAAATCATCAACAACCTTCAAACCGATGGGATCACCCAGGAAGAACTGGATGTTGCCAGGACTAAGCTTCTGTCACGGATGGTCAGGGGCAGCGAATCTCCGATGGCAAGGTTGATGAGTTTGGGAAATCATTGGATTTACCAACGCAAGCATATTTCTTTGGAAGACGAGATTCGTTCTTACGGCAAAGTGAACATGCACCAAGTGCGACAGCTTCTTGATCGGTACCCCTTCAAGAAAATGACTGTGCAGGCACTGGGGCCAGGTAAAAAGATAAAGCAGCCGGTTTAAGAAATTGAGTAGTTTTATTTGTTTGGGAGTGTGGGCTGGTCCTTGTCAGCCACGCTCAAGGTCACCATTTGGCTTGCTGTTTGTCCTTTGCCTTCCTGTTTTGCAACAAGATTGAAAGATACTTCGCTTGGTTTAAACCAAGGGTCGACCTCTATTTGGAGGGTTCTTGCAGTTTGGTCTGGAGGAATAAGAATTCCGTTCAAACCGATATCCAAAACGCGAACACCAGGTGGCAATCCTCGCACTTCCACCGGAACCCGCCCCTTGAAATCTCCCGAGCGCTCTATGGAGATGGGAAGACGGACGATTCCACCGGGTTTCACGGCTAACTGGATCAGTCCTGGCTTTGCCACAACTTGCACAGGTAATACGGTTTTACCAGCCACACCCGAAGCTATTTGTGATTTGCCGGTAACCGGATCGGTTATTTTAATTTTCCAATCAGCTTGCAATTCGCCTGCCCCTTTTTCTTGTTGCAAAAGGAGCGTTGTGGAAGTTTCCCCTTCCGCAATCAATGCGGACCCGGCTTTCCAACCCTTTGGCAGGCTGTCTATGGTTACCTGAAGTTGACCTGAATGTTCTTGCGTCCTTTCCACCTCTAGGTTGAGTTCGCCGGCACCCCCGTCAACATGCTCAACCATGCCAACGGGGGAGTTTAAAGAAAATGTGGGTTGGTGATAGCCAAAAGCGAGCAAATAAGGTGCAGGACCTGCCGAATAACCGCGACTGTCTTTGATTCTGGCCTGAAAAATTCCGTCAGCAGGTGGGACAAAAACCAAGCCGCTGTCCCTACCCATGGTTCCTCTGCCATCGTCGGAAATGTATGGCAAATCGACAACCGCCAAGGGGCCTGCCGGGATGTTGGTTCCCGGTTCATTAAGCGATACCTTTAAAATAGTTTGACCAATTGGATGCTGAACCGGAGTTGTCCCCTCCCATCCCACTCTTCTGCCAGACCGTGCATGGAATTGGCAATCATCATCGGGATTGCGCGGAAGTGTTTTGATGCGCATCAATTCTCCACCGGCATAAAGATAATCATTCACCGCAAAATCTTTCCAATTTTCAATTCGAATACCTGGTACCACTGAGTCGTGATCCCGCAGCACAACCACAGTCTGGCTGGAAGGGGCAAGCCTTCGGCGTACCAAATCTGCCCCGTTTCTGCTGGTGATTCTTAGAGTTGTATCAACCGTTGAGCCAATTCTTTGGCCCAATGTTTCAATCCAAAGTGGCTCACCTTTTTTTGCTGAAAACTCCCAAATGTCCTCGTCGGTTTTTTCCGCCAGATCGGATTGAACCAAGGCTGGGTAGCTGAGAATGGGTTCTGTTTTAGTTGAAACTGGTACATTTGAAACAATTAATTTGGGAGCGCCAGGAATTGCAGACCAAGGTCTGGGCAAATCAACCATTGTTCCAGTTGGGGAAGGCAACGGTGTAATTTTTATTGGACCGGCAGGCAAATGAATCCCCTTTGGAACTACTAAAGTTTCCTTTCCAGTGACCAGTGCCCGAGGAACCAGGTTTTCAAGTATGGGAATTGGGCCTATATGAAGGCTATATTTTTTTCCGGTTCCCCCTGAAAATTCATTGTCATGCAGAAGAAGCCGGCAAAGAAACGGTTTGCTTGAAACCGGCAAAATCATTTGGTTGGTGGCGGTTTTGATCACTGTTCCGTTTTTTTCAACCAAATCCAATTCGGCTGACCATTTAGCGTTAGGTGCCGGTAGGACCATCAATCCCCAAGATTCACCTGCAGGTATGGTAAGAAGAAAGCTGTCCACTTCGCCTGCCCGGGATAAATCACCCAGAACGGTTACAGGGTTAGTTATTTCTTTGCAGTTAGCTTTTGCCTCCTCAACTGGGTCAGATAGCATCACTTCGATGCCCTGTATAATTGAACTGGAATTAGCAGATGAAAAAGAAATGTTTAAACGGCCTGGAACCATTGTGGCGTCAGACTGGCAAATCAAATCCCGGGTGTCACCACCGCTGTAGGGGGCAAGTTTGAGGGAAAGGCCAGCAGGTTGATTTGAATTCAAAGTCAAGCTTGCCAAACCGGTACCTTTTAATTTAAGCAACGTTGAATTGCCCCTGACTACATGAGCCGGTGTGATGGCATTCACTTCAGTTTTTATTACAGGCTTATCAGCGGCAATTGATTGGAGGATTTTCCCGGTGTCCAATTGAACCAAATAGATGTTTCCATCCCTGGCGGTGATAGCCGCTTTATCTGTGCCAACCAAATGCACGCTGGTGACCGGTGCTGGCACGGATTGAGAGGTATTTATCAATTGGAGAGGGCTGTGCCGGAACAATTTCAAAACAGAATCTTCGCCTAAGGTGACAAAAGTGTTTTTGGAATTGGCTCGGAGAGCGCCAATAATGGCTTTGGTATGGCCAAAAAGTGTTTGAACAGGTGTTACATCAGTGCTTGCCACCGGCCTTTGCCTGAGTGAGCGATCGCCTCCACCAGAAATCACAGATGAGCCATCGGCTGTCCAAAGAATGCAATGAACAGCATCATTGGCATCGTTGAAAGAGTCTTTCAGCTTACTGGTTGCGGTATCCCAAATTTTCACGGATCGGTCTGCGCCACCTGTGGCCAAGGTTTTGCCATCTGGGGAAAATGCCAAAGCCCGAACCCAATCGCTATGGTCTTTCAAGGGCGGTTTTGCGGCTGGATTTTTGCCAGGTATAAAGTTCCAAAGGTAAACCATTCTGTCATAGCCAACCGCCGCAAGGGTTTTCCCATCACTGCTAAATGCAAGGTTCATGATGAGGTCTTTAGGGCCGCTTAGGCTTGCAGTTCCTTCCAAAAAGCCGGAGTTGTTGATTTTGAAAACTTTAATAACGCCAGATTCGCCAGTTTTACCCGTTGCGGCTGCCAGGATTGAGCCTACCGGATCGAATGCCATGGCGGTTGCGGGACCATCGACCATGGCAATTGTTTGCATCACATCGCCTGAAGGAATGTCAATAACCGAAAGGCGATCCGATAAGCCGGCAAATATTCTCTTGGTTGATTGATCAACCGCAGCCGAAAGGACCGGAGGCCGAATGGGATTTTTTGCTGGAGGCGCCTGGAGAGAAACAGCCAGCAATAGGATAGAGATTATCATCGGTTAACCATGAATTCGGTGGAGGATAAGATTGCCCAGGCAATATCTTCCAGAGCTTGGCGTAGCTTGGCTGGGACTGATTCTTCCAACAGGGGTACAAACTTTGCTGATTCGGTTGGTGAAGGTTCACGAGAAAGAGCCCGCCTAAACAATTCATTCAACATTTTTTTCGGGGATTCCCCTTTGGAGGCCATTTTTTCGAGGATATTTTCTTTGGCAACCAATTTGTTGTTCAGAGTAGGCCCATTGCTTACTTGCAGAGCTTGGGAAACATTGGGATCGTTCAACCTCTCGCAAGAACAGGCCTGAAGGCGTTCGGGCCTACCGAAAGTGTCAAGAAATTGCGAAACGACAGCGGTATCAGGCAATTGAATGGCTCGGGTGCCTTTGGGATAGCCGCCGTATGGGGAACTGCCATTTCCTCCGCCCGGAGTGACATCGGTGAACAAGGTTGGAGCGGCAAGCACCTGAGCGTAAGCATCGAGTAGAACTTCAGCTTCCAATCTTCTGGGTTGGTAGCGGGTAAAAAATTTCAAATCATCAGGGTTTGACTGGTTGGGTAAAGATGCCCTTTGGTAGGTGTCTGATAGAACTATTGAGCGAATGAGTTCGCGGTTATCAAAACCACCGCGAATCCATGAATCAGCTAGGTGGCTTAAAAGCTCGGGGTGGGTTGGTGGGTTTGTCGCACGCATATCATCGTCCGGTTCGACAAGGCCCCGGCCCATCAGCAGGCGCCAGATTCGGTTGACATGTGTTTTTGCAAAATAGGAATTTGCTGGACTTGTCATCCAATTAGCCAAATGTTCACGACGATCCAAAGGGGAATCGAGCGCAATACCCACGGCACCTAAAGGCGCCGGCGGCATGGGAATTCCGGTACGCAAATGTGGTGCATCTCCTACTTTCATTGAAACAACCACAATTTCACCGGAAGTGTTTCCAGGTTTAAGCGCGGTGCGGCCAAACAAGTTAGCAAACGCCCAATATTGATCTTGGGTCCATTGGTCCTGAGGATGATTGTGGCATTTGGCGCATCCAATTGGTTGACCCAGGAAAGTGACAGCAACGGCTTCAGCCAGAGTGGCTGGGTCGCGGTGTAGGACATGCAAATTGAGCAGGCCGTCCTTCAAGTTGCTGCCCTTGCCAGCAATCATGCGGTGAACGACTTTGTCCCATGGATTATTGTCGGAAACCGCCTGTCGCAGTTCCTGGTGAAAGGACCAGACCGCAGACTGTTGCAGCCTTCCTGTGCGAACCAGGAACAGATCTTCGTACCGGTGGGTCCAATAATCGACATACAAGTAGGATTTAAGCGCTTTATTGACCCAATCTTGCCGCTTGTTCAAGTTGGTGTCGGCCAAAAATTCCAATTGCTCTTCGGGAGTGGGAAGAGTACCCAGCAGGTCGATCCAGAGTCGGCGCAAAAAGGCTTCGTCGCCAACGCGTGTACTTGGCTCCAGGCCCAATTCGGTCCATTTGTCTGATATAAATTCATCAATTCGGTTTTGGGGATTAAACTGCGGCCAAGCTGTCTTTCGTTCCAGATTGAAAGGTCGCCCCACTCTTGCAACGGCAACCCGGTCTGAATGCCAAGCTGTCAGATGGCCTTCTCCGGCACCAATTCCAAGGACATTTCCATCTTCATCAACCCCAGCCACCGCTTCATCGGTGCTATTGAATTTGGCCCAATGGGAGGAGTCTTCCATGGAGCCGTCGGCATATCTCGATTGGACCAAAACTTGAATCTTTGATCCGCTTTTTGGCTTCATGACAGCCGGGAGCAATTCCAACTGTTCAGGTTTTTCCCTTTTCTGATGATTGTTGCCAAATTCTGTAAATGGCCCGCCTGCCGCAATCCATTTGGACAGAATATCGTGTTCAAGGCTGTTTTCTCGCATCTTCTTGCCACCACCATGCGCCACTTGGTTGAGGGGCTTGCGAATCATGAGGCTCCGCTGGGGTTGCAGGACATCGGACCGCCTTCCAAGCAAATCCTGAACTATGGCATGATGGTCGGCAGCGGGGTTGTAGCCTCGCAGTGACAAACGCAACCCTCCCTTTCCTGCCAAGGCTCCATGGCAAGAACCTGAGTTGCACCCCAATTTGGTTAACACCGGTTGAACATGGCGCAAAAATGATGGGGCAGCCTCTGCCATGGAGGACACCCGCACTGGGATGGTTTTGGAATAACTATCTTTTTCCAGTTTAACAATCAGGTTGGTTGTGCCATCAGCCAGAGGGCGAAGAATATTGCCGGCCTCGGCTTTTGCAATGGCAGGGGATTCAAAAATTAAGGAGCATCGACTGGTAATATCTTCAATTGCGGCACCAGCCACTTCCCTGACCACCAAAACCCGCTGGGCGGAAAATGGTGTATCCAGATTCACTTGATCGGGATAAACCCTGATGGTCGAACCTGATTGCACTTGGGCAATTAGGAGGGATGCAACACATAAGATCAAATGGCTCACGCTTAACCCCCAAACAATTCATTAAGCGGCTCTACTGAATGATCCACCAGAGGCATTGGGCGCCCTTGGGGACCAGCCAGTTCGGTGTGGGGATTGACACCCAACGCCTTGTAAATAGTGGCAGCAATCATTTGCGGGTTGGCAGGTCGACTTTTTGGGGCGTAGCCAAGTTCATCCGAAGACCCCACAACCTGGCCTGGACGAATTTTTCCACCTGACAAAAGAATACTCCAACAGCCGGGGTGATGATCTCTGCCGCCGGCAGGATTAATTTTTGGCGTTCGTCCGAATTCCCCCATGGCCGTGACCACAGTTTTTGACAGCAATCCGCGTTGGGCCAAATCTTCCAAAAGGGCGCTATAACCCTGATCGAAACTTGGAGCGACCAGCTTTGCCATCTCGTTGATATCTGTAAAAGGGCGGCTCCCATGAATATCCCATGTCACTTCGTCGAAAACCGTTTCAAACATATTCACGGTCACAAAACGAACACCACGCTCAACCAATCGTCTGGCCAGCAGGCAGGATTGGCCGAAACGAGTGCGGCCGTAACGATCACGGATAGAATCGGGCTCTTTATGTAGGTCGAAGGCCTCGCGAGTTCCCGGGCTCGACATGATTCGGAAAGCTTGATCAAAACTTTCGCGGGTTTGTTTGCCGGCCATGGAAGATTCTGCCAGTTTGAGGTGATCTTCCACCACCTCGCGCAATTTTTTTCGGCGGTCTACCCGGACATCGCCTAGAAAATCAGGGGGTAATAGGTCGGGAACCTTGAAATTTGGGTTGGACGGGTCTGTTCCTAAAACAAAGGGATCGTATTTTCGTCCTAAATAGCCACCCGACTGGCCGTGGGGCTGATTACCTCCGGTTTTGCCGATAGGTCGTGGGATTAGCACATGGCCTGGAATTTCATCCGCCCCGGGATTTAAAAAATTGAGTGCGGACCCTATGTGAGGGTGTTCGATTCCGCCACTGAAGGCCCGTCCGGTCTGCATCAATTGATGGCCAGTATCGTGAACTGCGGCCGCTTGGAAATTTACCGAACGAATGATGGAAAATTTGTCGGCTTGCTTGGCCACTTGGGGCAATATTTCGGTAACTCGAATTCCCGAAACGGCAGTCGAAATGGTTTTGTAAGGGCCGCGGATTTCCAAAGGCGCATCAGGTTTTGGGTCGAATGTGTCAATGTGACTGGGGGCACCGACCAAAAAAAGCATAATGCCACTCATGCCACCACTTTGAGACGCTTTTTCTATTGCCTGTAGTTTGGAGGCCATCTGAAGCCCGCCCAACATTCCCCCCATTGAACCAATGCGAAGAATTTCCCTTCGCGAACGCATGGCGGTGCCTGGCAACGGGCGGTCTGTGGAAAGGGAGAACATTTGCGTAAAATCTCCTAGGGGACCGTTTATAATCCCCTCATGGTGCCATCTGGTCAAGCATCCAGTAAGGTGGGAAGTTCAGATGGTATCAGGAGGGGCTGGAATATTTGGTCCAGCCTCCAATCGTTATTTTTGCAGAATTTTGGATTGAGCAATTAAATGCCCGCCGAATCCACACCAATTAATCAAAATTCAGTCCCGGCACCTTTTGCCGATTTGGTGGCATCGAGGTTTGCCCAGGAAGCCAAGGGCCGTGGATTGGGAATATGGTCTCGATGGTTGAGCGTGTCACGAATTTTAGTTTTTATTCTTATTTTGGCAGGTTTTTGGCAGGTTTTTGGCTCGGGCAATTGGCGGTGGTATTGGTTGTTACCCCTTGGAATTCTTTTTTTGGCCCTTTTGGCCATTCATGAAAGGTTGCATTCACAATTTCGGGGCCATCTTTTTCGCTTGAAGTTGCACGACTGGTCGATTGCCCGGCTGGAAAATCGTTGGCATGGGCAAGGGGTATCAGGGTTAGGTCTGTTACCTCAGGATCATCCATATGCAGCAGACTTGGACATTCTGGGTGTAGGGTCGTTATTTGAATCCATTTGTTTGGCCAAAACCCAATTAGGCCAAAGAACTTTGGCCAATTGGTTAGGGCATCCGGAAAATCATGACCAAGTACTGAAGCGGCAAGAGGCTGTTCAGGAATTAGCCAAAGGGTTTGAGGACCGGCTTGATTTGGTTGAAAAATCAGGGGGGATGCAATCGGGGCAAGACTTGGACCCCAC
>CAIWHS010000655.1 GCA_903912515.1 uncultured Planctomycetaceae bacterium | reverse complement strand
TTAAAACCCGGTCAAAATCGTCGCCTCCAAGTCGTGTATCCCCTCGGGTACTAAGGACTTTAAACACGCCGTCACGAATCGAGAGAATGGAACAATCAAAAGTGCCACCTCCCAAGTCGTAAACCGCAACAGTTCCTTGGCGGCGGCGGTCCAATCCATAAGCTAGCGCGGCGGCTGTGGGCTCATTGACGATGCGAAGCACCTCAAGGCCAGCTATTCGGGCGGCATCACGAGTTGCTTGGCGCTGGGAGTCATCAAAATAAGCGGGAACGGTGATAACCGCACGGGTTGGATTGCCAGCCCTTTTTCTAACCTCGGAAAGAATGCGGGCTGAAAGTTCTTCGGGGGTGAATTGTCGTCCAGCGGCGCGAATGGCAATTAGGGAACGCCCGTCTTCAGTTTTTCTTTCTTCAACAGGGTAAGGAAGATTTTGAGCTTCTTCACGCGTTTCTTCGACTGATCGCCCCATCAATCTTTTGATGCTATGGAGTGTATTGGCAGGGTCAGTCTTCCCAAGTTCGCGAGCCGCTTTACCAACTGTCACTAGCCCATCGGCGGAGATGTGAATGACACTGGGAACACAGACCTGGCCATTTGGGCCCGAAATAATTTGGGGCTCTCCATCAACCATGTGGGCGGCAAGGCTAAAAGTTGTTCCAAGGTCAATGCCCACCACCTGAGATCCTGAGGTTGATGTGGTCGCTTTCATGCGACATTTTTCCCTTAGTATTTAGTTAAAACACCAGATCGGCAGAAGCCGAATCCTTAAAGATTTAATGCAAAGGTGCGGTTTGAAAAATTGGGCGCTAAGGGACTCGAACCCCTGACCCGCACGGTGTAAGCATGCCGCTCTACCAACTGAGCTAAGCGCCCTAAATTCATATTATCATATTTTTATGAATACGCTCGGTCAATTCACGGATTAATCCTTTAAAAAAACGACCGTGGTTCAGAAGTTCCCGTGCTATTTTAAGCCAAGGGGCCGGAATTTCATTTAAATTCGCTTTTGCGGGAAGGGCTGCTAGGTCAGAATCGGTTGGAAATATCGATTTGATTATCGCCCACAACTCCCGCCAATCCTTCTTGGCGCGAGCCAAATGCTTTTCAAGCCCTGCTATGTCAAGTTCGGGCGATTCCTCAAGGGATTCTCGCCATTCCAATTGCTGTTCCAGAATTTCCGGTGCCATGGCTCGATGGCTGGAAGAGTCCGGGCCGCCGCACAGGCCAAGAAGGTGTTCTGCCCGGCTGAGATCATCTTTCAAAAACTGATAAGCCTGGTTGATTAAGCTGGCTTTTTCTTCACTAGCCTCGAGAAAAGCACTACCGGCATTGTTATGAGAATCCGGATGAACCGCCGCACAAAGTCGCAAATAATTATCTTCCAGATCGGCCAAGTCGATTTCAATCGATCTGGGCAAACCTAAAACTGCAAAGTAATCGACTGCTTCAGGCATTGGAGTTCGGCGAAATGTTATAGGCAAAAGAAAAAGGCCGGAATTCCTAGAGGGAACCCGGCCTGATTGAACAAAAAAAAATAATCTTGGTTAGACAGAGTAGCTGCTACCGCAACCACAGGTGCTCTTGGCAGTCGGGTTGGTCACGCTGAAACCGCTTTTATTGAGGTCGTCATGGAAATCGACACTCGCACCCTGAAGGTAAAGCAGGCTACGCTTGTCAACCACGAGACCCACGCCGTCAAACTCAAAAAGCTGGTCAAGCTTTTCGTTAAAATTCGGGTCGAGGTCGAGCTTGTTTTGGAAACCGCTACATCCGCCGCCCTGTACGCGGACGCGCAAATAAACACGGTCCTTGAAATCGTTCTCAGCGATGATGGCTTTTACCTTGTCCGTTGCCTTTTTGCTAACGGTCAGGGGGCAGGCCAGTGTCGCAGTGGCAGTGCCTGCTCCGGTGGAGCAAGTGGATTCAGTCGCATTGGTCGCACAGCTAGACATCGCAGACTCCTTGGTTTGGGAACACTATTATACCATTGAGAGAAGACTAGTTACCAGAGTGGGTGGTTAAAATTCAACCTATAACTGCAACGGCTGCTGGCTCGTCCGAGCCTTGCTTTTGCTGATAGTCACGAACTGCGGCTTTAATGGCATCTTCCGCGAGGACTGAACAGTGAACCTTCACGGGGGGAAGGGCTAGTTCCTCCACGATGGAGGTATTTCTGATTTCCAAAGCCTCATTCAGGGACTTACCTTTGAGCCATTCGGTAGCAAGGCTGCTCGATGCAATGGCCGAACCACAACCGAAAGTCTTGAACCGGGCCTCCTCAATTAGGCCAGTGGACTTGTTGACTTTGATCTGCAGCTTCATCACATCGCCACATTCAGGAGCACCGACGACGCCGGTACCGATCACCGGATCTTCGCGATCAAAGCTACCGACATTGCGGGGGTTGTTGTAATGGTCAAGAACCTTAGTGCTGTATGCCATGGTTGGTTACCTCGTCCTCCTTGAAAATGAATCGCAAAAAAAATTAGTGAGCGGCCCACTGAACAGTTTTAAGATCAATACCTGCCTTGTGCATTTCATAGAGCGGACTCATATCTCGCAAATGATTCACGGCACGAACCACATCCTGAATGACAAAATCAATTTCTTCATCTGTGTTGAAACGGCCAATGCCGAAACGGATGGAGCTGTGGGCACGCTCATCATCTGCACCCAAAGCCTTAAGGACATAGCTAGGTTCAAGGCTAGCCGAAGTGCAGGCTGAGCCCGAAGAAACAGCGATATCCTTAATGCCCATCATCAGCCCTTCGCCCTCAACAAAGCCAAAGCTGAGGTTGAGGTTGCCAGGTAGGCGTTCGGTGGGATGACCGTTGACCTCCACGTAATCAAGTTGGCTAGAGATTCCAACACGCAAACGCTCGCGCATGGCCTTAAGCCGTACAGACTCAGTTGGCATTTCCTTGCGGGCGATCTCAGCAGCCGCACCCAGACCGACAATTCCGGTAACTGCCAAGGTACCCGAACGCATACCTCTTTCGTGGCCACCGCCATCCATTGCAGCATCCAGACGAACACGGGGATCTTTTCGCCTAACATACAAGGCTCCCACACCTTTGGGGCCATACATCTTGTGGGCGCTAATACTAAGCAAATCGATACCCATTTTTTGCACATCAAGAGGGATCTTTCCAGCAGCCTGAACGGCATCGGTATGGAACAGAACTCCCTTTTCCTTGCAAATTGCGCCAATTTCGGCAATTGGCTGGACTGTTCCAACCTCGTTATTGGCTGCCATAATCGAGACCAAAATTGTTTGGTCGGTAAAAGCGTCGCGCAGTTGCTGAAGATCTATCCGGCCCAAGGGATCAACCGGAAGCCATGTGACTTTCCAGCCATCGCGTTCAAGACGCATGCACGGGTCGATCACCGCTTTGTGCTCGGTGACGCAAGTGATGATGTGATTGCCCTTTTTACGATACATAGACGCAACACCTTTTATGGCAAGGTTGTTGCTCTCGGTGGCACCTGAAGTGAATATAATTTCCTTGGGGGAGGCCCCAATCAATTCAGCCACCTGCTCCCGGGCATTCTCAACAGCTTCCTCAGCCTGCCACCCAAAGGCATGATTGCGACTCGCTGCATTGCCAAATTTTTCGGTGAAATAAGGCAACATGGCATCAACAACCCTTGGGTCGCAGGGGCTGGTTGAATTGTTGTCCATATAAACCGGCAAGCGAAGAGCCATGGGATCGAATCACTCCTAAAAAAGCCCATCCTGGGGCCATTTGGTGAAAGTTTATTACCTGCTAACCAATCTCTAGCGGTTCTGGAACCTGGGTATTTTTTTCGCCACGCCTGGAATCTGCTTCATGATGACTGAGCATTGAGTTGATATTGAGATCAATAAGGCGCAGGCCTTCGGAAGGATCAAACATCTCGCTAAGGTACACACCACTTAACAAAGATAGGATACGCCCGTGCAAACTTTCCATCCCATGACGGATTGGGCACAAGGATATAACAGCACAATTTTGCTGTTCAGATGCATGCGAGGTTTCATTTAATGCTCGATTACATTCATTAAACTTAAAACTCTCGGTGAGGGCATCAAGAACCTCGGTCAAGCGAATTTTGTCAGGGCTACGAGCAAGTGTGTAGCCACCGTTCACCCCGCGCTGGCTAATAACTAAACCAGCATGGCACAGACTTTTTAAAATGTTGGCCAAAAACGGCCTTCCCAATTTAAATGAATCCGAAATTTCGCGGCTAGAAGCACCGGATAGGCGCTTTGAAAGGAAGTAAAGGATGAGCAACGCATAATCAGCTTTGCGGCTGAGGAATGTCATGGCTTACCTCCTTTTCTCTCTGGTAGAATTCACGAAAAGTTAAATAGCACTTATTTGGTACTGTATCAATCCTAGTGCCCATTTAGCGTCGAATCAAGGGAATACGACTTAATTACCCATGCCAACCGCTTTTTAAGTACAGATATTTCAGGCTATCTCGGCGATTTAATCAGGACTTGGAGATGAAATCCCGGGTTGGTTGGAGTGGTGGGCTGGGTGTATCTTTTCAATTGGCCTAGATTAGAATGGATTGAGCCAAAATTTGCCCTTGGGGTTTTTGAGAATGGCAATTTATGGCGGGCACAGCTTAGCCTTATCCTTGGCTGGTTTTTTACCTTTGGTTAGCCTGGTTTTTCCGCCAAGCCTTCAGGAACCTGAAAAGGGCAACCGTGGCAGCGTTGAAGGGGCTAAAGGCAAATCCAAGCTGCCAACCCATTTCTCAAAAATTGGCCTGAGTGCAGACCAAATTAAATCAATTCTTGAAATTCAAGCAAAATATCAGGCGGAAATGAAGGAGCTAACCGAAAAACTAGCGGTAGCAAAAAGTTCCATGAAGAAGGAATTGCTGGGAATTTTGGGCCCGGACCAAATCGCCCGCTTGGAAGATTTGCAAAAATCAGCCAAAAGCAAGGACAAAGATTGAGTTTTCGCAAATAATTCAAATGGATTGGAGCAAGATAATGAGCCAGGTAATGGAACAACCTTTTCGAATTGTTATTGGTTTGGAAGTGCATGTGCAACTTCTAACGGACACCAAATTATTTTGTGGTTGCTCCACAAAGTTTGGCCAGCCTGTGAACAGTGCAACCTGCCCTGTTTGCCTTGGAATGCCAGGTGTATTGCCCGTAATGAATCGCAAGGCAGTCGACCTAGGCGTTATGGCTGCACTGGCCCTGAATTGCGAAATTCCGGCCCGAACCAAGTGGGACCGCAAGAACTATTATTACCCCGATTTGCCCAAAGGCTATCAAATCAGCCAATACGACATGCCACTCAGCCAAGACGGTTGGCTTGAGGTAGAAGTTGGAGAAAATAAAAAACGGATTGGCATTATCAGGGCCCACCTTGAAGAGGATGCGGGCAAATCAATGCACGATGAAACAGGGCGCGGCGGAGATACCCGAGTTGATCTCAACCGTGCGGGCACCCCCCTTCTGGAAATAGTGTCAAAACCCGATATCACCAGCCCCGAGGAGGCGCGCGCCTATTTGGAAGAGTTGCGTCTTCTTTTGAGAACCATTGCTGCCTCAGACTGTGAAATGCAAGAGGGGAGCTTGCGTTGCGATGCGAATGTGAATATCCACATTCCCCTTCCCGGTGGAGGGCATGCCGCTACTCCAATTGTTGAAATCAAAAATCTCAATAGCTTCAGATCGGTGGAGCGTTCATGCAGATACGAGGCTCAAAGGCAGTTTGAGCAATTCCAGAAAGATGGCAAGAAATTCGGCGAAGTGAGCAAGGCCACCGCAGGCTGGGATGATGAGCGCGGCGTTACCATGATCCAGCGCCGCAAAGAAGAAGCTGCTGATTATCGTTACTTTCCCGAGCCCGACCTGGGCGAAGTGATGGTAGACAAAAAACAACAAGACCAGGCCCGTTTGGCCATGGGGGAGCTTCCCGCAGCGGCCCGGATACGCCTGCAGGAAGGGTTCGCCCTGTCAGCCTACGATGCCAAAGTAATCACCGCCCAAGGCCGTCCGTTCATTCGCTATTTCGAGGATTTGGCAAAAGATTCGGGTGATTCAAAAGCGGCCAGTAACTGGACTACCAATGCGGTTATGGCTTGGCTGAATGAGAATCATGCGGAAATTGATGCGTTTCCCATCCGTCCCGACCGGTTGGCTGGGTTGATTCGGGAAATTCAAAAAACCGGCCTGAACATGCAGCGTGCCCGAGAGGTGTTTGCGCACATGCTGGAG
>CAIWHS010000654.1 GCA_903912515.1 uncultured Planctomycetaceae bacterium | reverse complement strand
GGCGAGGATTTCGACGCGTTTGATTGAATCGATACCCAAATCGGAATCGAGCGCGAGGTCAGGCTCGAGTGCCTCGACAGGGTAACCGGTTTTCTCGGCCACGATTTCTTGCAATTTGGCCAAAATGCCAAGGGGTGATGAAGATGGCACCGCAATTGGTGCAACTGCCTTCAGGGAAATGGGCACGGCGATAGCGGCACCACCGACGAGATAGTTTGCCAACTCGTTCAGGGTGCGAAGGGTGCCAGAATGCTCGGGGCCAACCGGGCGGGTGCCGGGCAAACGATCTTGGACGGAGGCGAGGATTTCAACGCGTTTGATTGAATCGATACCCAAATCGGAATCAAGCGCGAGGTCAGGCTCGAGTGCCTCGACAGGGTAACCAGTTTTCTCGGCCACGATTTCTTGCAATTTGGCCAAAATGCCGGTGGCGTCATGGGAGACCGGGAAGGAAGGCACGGACACTTGGACGGGCGGGACAAAAAAGGCCTTGGGCGCCGCCACTATGGCGGGTTGGACTTTCGGAGTGGGTGGTTGTGGCACCATCACCGGTGCCGCCACGCTGACAGGGGCGACTTGGGTGGAGGTGGCAACCGCTGCGAGTGGCATCAGCACTGCGGCGGGGGCACGCCCCTCAAGGAGGGCAAGCAGGGTTTTCTGCGAAGCTTCTTGCGACTCGAGAAACATTTTGTGAAGTCGTGCCGCATCTTCCTGCATGCGGGCGAACAACGACAAAGCCTGATCGACAATGGGCATGCGGTGATGCGAGGGATCTGGCGGCACAGGTTGCGACATAGCGACTCTCTCAACTCTAGCAACAGGCACAAACGGTATTGGGGCCGGCACCGGGGCGAGTGGCATATCGTCGCGGTGACTGGCCACCTGAATGGGTGGCAAAGGTGGTCTCGTCGGGCGGGGCTTGCGGTAATTTGCCCCCGCCAGAGGGACGAGCATTTTTGGTTTTGCGGCAGGGGCGTGTGCCGGGGAATCGTTTTCCCAGGGGGTGAGGTTGACATCGACGCCCAAGGCGGCCAAGTGTGCCAAGGTGATGGCCAATCGACCTAGTTCACCGGGACGGCCGGGTTCGCTTTCGAGCGACAGGGCGCGGGCGCTGATGTCGGGAATATCTGAGAGGACATCCTGCGCCATGCGGGTGAGGATGCCGCCGGGGCCAACTTCGAGGAACACTTCTGCGCCCTGGCGGCGCAATTCCTCGAGGCATTCTTGCCACAGGACTGGCTCGGAAACTTGGCGGTGTAAGCGTTCGAGCCATCCAGGTTCGCCGGGTTGGTAGGGTTTGGCGTCGAGATTGGCCAAAACGGTGGTGGCCATAGCCTGGCCGGGATCAACCGGGAGGTGGGCCTCGCTGAGTGTGGCTGCCAATGCTCGGGCAGCGGCGGCAAGATCTGGATGGTGGAAGGCGCCGGCAACATCGAGCCTGCGAACAGCCAGCCCCATTTCCTTTGCAAGGAGCTCGCACTGATCGATGGCGGCTGAGGGCCCGGAAAGAATGGTTTGGCGGGGGCCATTGTGATTGGCAACGCTCACACCATGAACGCGCTGGGCGAGTTTGGCAGCATCGGTACGGTGGGCCAACACTGCCAGCATGGAGCCTGGCCGGGTGAGGGATTCTTGGTGCATCAGACCGGCACGACGGGCGAGCAACGAGTACCAAGAAGAATCTGGGAGCAGGCCGGCGGCGGCCAAGGCGGTCCACTCGCCCAGGCTGTGGCCGGCGCTTAGGTTACCAACCCTAGAGCCGACATGGAAACGACGAAGGACCTTGGCAGCACCCAATCCCAAGGCAGCCATGGCCACTTGGCAAACCCGGGTATCGCGGAGGTTTGCCAAAACCTCATCCGGGTTGGAGCTTGCAGGCGGGTAGAGGAGGTCGTCTAGTTTGCGCAACTCGGGGAATGCCACGGCCATGGCATCGCGGGCATTTTCAAGCTCGTGGCGCATTTCGGGGAAGACGCAGGCCAGCTCGCGGAAGGAATCGACACGCTGGGCGCCTTGGCCCGGGAACAGCAAAGCCAAGCGGGTGCGTCTTGGACCTGATGAGGCCCGGACACCGGCCGAGGCGTACCAATTGGTTCCGCTGCTCAAGGCGGTGATGGCAACTTGCAGAATTTTTTGGAAGTCGTCGTCTGTCTGGTTGCTCTCGAGCTCACGAACTGCAACGAGGCGAAATTTGGCGGATGGGTGGAAAGTACGACGACTCTCGCGCGCAAACCATGCAAAGCCGGTATCGGCTGCCGAGGGCACAGCTGAGACGGCGGCGGCTAGATCCTCGTGGTTATCGGCTGAAAGGGCAATTATCTGGATGGAGCCGTCCCATGCTGGTGTTTGGCAGGGGGTGGCAGATTCTTCGAGAATGGCATGGAAATTGGACCCGCCAAAGCCAAAAGCGCTGACACCGGCGCGGCGGGGCTGGCCGTTCATTGGTTTGAGCCAGGGCCTGGCTCTTGAGGGCAGATGGAACGGACAGCCTGGCTCCAGCAGTGCGGGGAGTGGAGTGCCCACCTTGAGGGTGGGTGGCTGCACACCATGGCGGAGAGCCAAAGTAGCCTTCAAAAGGCCGGCGGTACCCGCGGCGCCTTTGGCGTGGCCAATTTGCGACTTAACCGAGCCCAAAGCACACCATGGAGTGGCAGAGGCTGAGCTGCCTTTTCCAAAGACTTCGATCAAGGCCGCCAATTCGACCTGGTCGCCGGCACGCGTGCCGGTGCCGTGGGCTTCCAATAGGCCAATCGAAGAGGGCAGACAGCCTGCCTGATCGAGGGCGCGGCTGATGGTGCGAATTTGTCCTTCTTTGCGGGGTGCATAAATGGCACCGCCACGGCCGTCGGAGCCGGACCCCAGCCCCTTGAGGACGGCCAAGATGCGGTCGTTATCGCGTTGGGCATCGGCCAGGCGTTTGAGGACCACCAACCCGATGCCCTCGCCCAGGATGGTGCCGTCGCCTTCGGCCGAGAAGGGTTTTGAATTGCCCGAGGCTGAAAGGGCTGGAGTTTTGCTGAAGCAGGCGTACATGAAGACATCGCTGAAGGTGTCGACGCCGCCGGAAATGACCAAATCACTGCGGCCGGCCTGTAACTCGAGGGCAGCCAGATGCAACGCTCCTAAGCTGGAGGCACATGCCGCATCAACTACACAGTTGGCGCCGCCGAGATCGAAGCGGTTGGCGATGCGGCCTGCCACCACATTTCCCAGCAGGCCGGGGAAGGAGTCTTCGGTCCATTCGGGATAATTTTGGCCAATGCGTGTGATTGCGTCCTCGACCCGATCTTGAGGAACACCTGCCTCGAGCATGGCCTTGCGCCACTTGGGGTGGTCGAGGCGGGCCCCTAGCGGGATGAGGAGTTCTAGGGCGCTGGTGACGCCTACCACGACACTGGTGCGTTCGCGAGGAAAAAGCTTGCCGGGCTCATCGGGGGTGGCAGCGTAGCCGGCGTCGCGCAGCGCCTCGCGTGCGGCGAACATGCCCAGCAACTGCGCGGTGTCTGTAGCCTCGAGGCTGTTGGGGGCGATGCCGAATTCGGATGGGTTGAAGGGCACGGGGTCCAGGAAAGCCCCGCGACGGGCATAGACCATATCCGGAGCTTTAGGATCTGGGTTATAATGATCTTCTGGTCGCCACCTGCCCGGCGGGATCTCGCGAATGCGGTCGACGCCTGCGAGCAGGGTGTGCCAATAGCCTTGGTTGCCTGTTTTTCCAGGAAAAAGGCAGGACATTCCCACCAAGGCAATAGGCTCAAACTGGTTGCGGGCCTCGTGGTTCCCTTCGATTGGGGGCGTCATGTGGGCACCCCTTCCAGTTGGCGCATGGCAGAAGGCCTGACCGGGCGTGGATTGGCTTGGGCTGCATGAATGCCTTGCATGCGGGCAATTTCGGCCCGTTTTAAGGCTGCTGCGCCGCGCATTAGGCTATTGGCCACTGCCGGGAGGTTGCGGTTGGCGGGTTGCTCCAAAAACGAGCCTTTGGCCCATTCGTTGAAGGCACCCATGCTGGGTCCGCACCAGATTTGATAGTCGGCTTGGCGGTCGGCGACACCTTGGGTGGCCCAGCGTGAGGCGGTGGCGAGGTACCAGCGGAAGACCAAGGCCATTTGATGTTTCGGATCGTTTTGGGCCCGAACAATCTGGCCGGGGTCGCGGTTTTGGAAATAGGTCACACAGTCTGCCCATACCGCCGCAAACGGGCGTCGAAGCATTTGTTTTTCAACGGTGGCCTGATCCGATTGGGGAACCGCATCAAAGGACGGATATGTGCGGTACAGTTCGTAGAGTTTTTGGGCTCGCATGGCGAAGAGTGTGCCGCGTTTCAGAACCTGCACCTTGACGCCCATTTCAAACATATCGGCGGCGGCGGCCATGGCGGTGTCAGCTTGGTCTGCGCCGGCCAGCATAGCGCGGGCGAGATCGGAAGTGCCAGACTCGACACATGCCTGATGAACGGTGCCTACCAAGACATATGCTGCGCCCATGGCGAAAGCTGCGGCAACCGCATGGGGTGTGGCGATGCCGCCTCCCAATCCGACGCGTGTGGCCCGGTGCCAGCCATATGCAGCGCTGTCGAGCGCCATGCGGTCACGGAGTGCGATGATTGTGGGCAATAGGTTCAGGGCGGGTCGGTTATCGGTGTGGCCGCCGGAATCGGCCTCGGCGGTGATATCGTCGGCCAAGGGAAGGCGCATGGCGGCCTGTGCTTGTTGTTCGGAAATTTCGCCCCGGGTGACTAACTCTCCCACGAGTTTTGGAGGTGCGGGCGACAGGAACTTGCGGGCAACCTCAACGCGTGAAACCTTGGCCACCACTTTATTGGCTGGAACGGGAGAACCATCAGGGTCAACCCGCAAGCCTGTGAGGCGATAACGCACCAAAGGCAGGCTCACATCCAAGTAGGCACTGGCTTCAACCAAGCGAATTTGATGTCTCAGGTAGAGGTCTGCGTGGGCAGCCTCGAGGCTGCTTTCTTGCGGGCTGTAGAGCAGGTTGAACCCGAAGGGCATGGAACCGAGATTCGCTTTGAGCCTGTGTATGGCCTGCTCGACGCGTTCGGGCGATTGGCCAGCGGCCCCGTAGAAACCCAGACAACCTGAACGGGCGGCGCTTTCGACAATTTCTTCACTGGCAATGCCATGGGCCATGGAGCCGGCGACATAGGCCAACCGCAAGGCGTGCTCGTTGCGAAAACCCGGATCGCCCAAGTCTTCTGGCAGCACGGGGGGAACATACGCGTGTCCGGGCATGAACGGCTGGTCTGATTCCAAAAAATGGACAGAAACAGTCCCATCCACCATGGCACGGAGTGCCAGCGGACGATGCAGTTGTTCCAGGGCATCGCTCAGAGAGGAGGGCATGGCCGTCCGGGGCTGGCTTTGGTTAATGAAAAAACAAACTTAACGCCAATAGAACATAACGGAAGTCCCGGGCTTGTCGCCAAACCGGTCTCCCTGTCCCTTCTGGGTATGTTAGGGAAACCCGGGGGGCCATCCAGCCTGATTGGAACGATGATTTGGGTGGAAAACCTAGCTGCGGTCCGATTATTCAGCCTAGGTGATTCCATGACAGCCGCGCGGCATTCATTAAATCGGTGGTAGAACCGGTTCCCAAACGGGTTGCCCCTGCTTTTAGCAGTGCTAAAGCCTGCTCCAGAGTGCGAATCCCGCCACTTGCCTTCACTTGGACGCTGCTTGGGCTACTATTTCTTAATAATAATACATCTTCGACAGTTGCACCGCCATCTCCATAGCCTGTCGATGTTTTTACAAAATCAACACTTATCAATCCAACATGCCTGCATATCTCTAATTTGATATCAGATGGCAGCTTGGCTGTTTCAAGAATAACTTTCAGCAAAGCGCCATTCCTGTGAGCCAGTTCGAGGATTTTTGCAACCTCGTTGGTTAATCGGGTGAAATCCCGGTCCATTGCCCAGCCCAGGTTGATCACCATGTCGAGTTCAGTCGCCCCGTCGGCCAAGGCTTTGGCAGATTCGGCCAATTTGATGTCTGGATGGTGCCCACCTTGGGGGAAACCAATCACGGTTCCCACCTTCACCCCCGAGCCTTCGAGCCATTTTTTGGCTCTGGAAACGGAGCAAGGCCTGACGCAAACGCTGGCAACACCTTCTTTTGCCGCCAAGGCGCAACCGGCCTCCAATTCGGCCTCCCTCAGGGTGGGGCTTAGCAGGGCGTGGTCAATGAGGCTGGCTAATTCTTTGGGTTTGGTCGGCAAATTGGGGTGGAAGGTCATGGCAAACTCCAAGGGTGTGAGGTGACTGTAACAGGATGGGCAAATGATTGGAAAACAGTCGCGTGCAGCACTTCTTGAAACCATGCTTCGGCAAAGGCATGAACCTGGACTTGTTTCTTAATGTCTGGAAAGTTAGGGATCGTCGCCAAGGTCTGCAATTTTGGTTTTTTTGGCAGAACCAATTTGGGAGAGATTCTCGAGTCATGAATGGTTGGGCGGAATTATTGTTGAAATGCCGAACCATTCGCCAATTATTGGCGGGTGGGATACTGGCCATTTCCCTCCCAACAGTTGGTCTGGCGCAATCGGCGGGCATTTACAGCACAGTTATTACCCAGCCTGTTGCTGAGGTTAGGGCCAGCCCATCCACTGATGCGAAAATTTACACAACCAACCGTTTGCGCATGGGTGAGCCTGTGGTGGTTTTGGAAGAGCGCAACGATAATTGGCTTGCCATCCGCCCGCCCCGGGGCTCATTCAGTTGGGTTCAAGCGAAGCACCTCAAACAAGTAACTCCGGGACACCCTAATTGGGTGGTGATTGCGCCACCGGGCACCCGGGTCCCTGCTTTGGTTGGTAGTTCGATTGACCCGTCGGTACGGCCGAGTGTGGAAGGGACAGCTTTGATATTTGGCACGCAGGTGCGGGCCGTGGGTGAGCCGACGGGCGAGGGTGAGGGACGGTGGATCCCTATTGATCCTCCAGAATCCGAGCGTCGTTACATTGCCAAAGATGCCGTGGCAAAGCCAATGGGTAGTGTGGGGATGACAACCAGCGGCGGGACCAATTTTCCTGCTCCGGTCTATTCGCCCAATCCGACCGCATCTGCCCCACCAGCAATGGTGGGCAATGTTGCTCCCATCACGCCTGGTGCCGCCGCCTTGGTGAACGCCACGACACCGCCTGCAGGCGCGCCCGGTGCCAGTCAGGGTGTGGGCATGGCAAGCAATCTATGCGGTCAACAGCTTTATGACCCAGCCTTACGCTGGAACGAGGCCTACTCGACCGAGTTGGCTCGCAATTATCCGGAGGCGATTCGCCTTTACACCCAATTGGCGCAAGATTTCGCGGCAACCCAACCGGAGTTGGCCACGCAAGCCTCTAATCGGGCGATTCGATTGCGTGAGGCGACACAGGTTCCTGGCAGCCCCCTGCCCTACCCTGACAGGCCGATCATTCGTGCTTATGCGCCTTCTGGCAACCAGGCCTATGGTGTTGCCGCAGGCGTAGCGCCTTTGCCGATTGGTGCTGCGCCGGGCCAGACCGCCTCGAGCATCCGACTGGCCCAGCCATTTGTGCCGCAGGGCAGCACGGTGAGCGCGTCGAACAATAATGGCATGGCTCAGCCCATTTCACCTGGTGGAGGCTCCTCGGCAGTGGTTGGGGCCCCCGGGACTATTCCCTCGGGTGCTGGGTCGCTTGGGCCTACGGGTGGAACCGGGGTTTTGCGGAGGAGCGGTCGAAACCTCGAGAACCGCCAGATGTACCTTCTGGAAAGCAATGGCAAGCTTCTTGGATATGTGGTGCCGGTGCCGCCACTTGACCTTGAGAGCTTTGTTGACAAGCCTGTGGATGTGCGTGGAGGGATGCGCTATGTCTCGGCCATCCGCGCGAATGTTCTTTACGCCACGGCCGGCAACGCCTGGCGATAAGGCGAAATACCTGAATTGAATCGTTGGGGTGAGCCAGCTTTTGCGGGTATCATCAACGCATGCATTGTTTGTCTTGTCGCACCCGGAACGCGTCATGCTTGCCCAACTGATCATCACTTTGCTATTTGCCCCGGCCTATGCGGAGAATCCGCTGGTATTGGGCCCGGCCCCCTGGCAAAGCCAGAAAGTCGAGGGTGAATCGAGCGCCTTATTGGAAGAGGTGGAGGGTGGCGCGTTGATCGCGCGGATGTCTCGCAAGGCAAAAGAAGTGCTGGAGGTGCGGTCGGCCAACCGTGACCGTTTTTATCTGGCCGGCACAGATTTCACTGTGGACGCAGAGGGAGGCAAGCTGGTTTTTAAGGGTGATGCGAAGGAAGGCCTGAAGCTTTCTCAGCTATACCCTGCGAAGGGATCGCCCAGTTCCTACCCTAGCCGGGTTGGCCACCCGGATCAGGCGATGCTTTATGGGCCGGGCCGCTGGTTTCACGACCACCAGTTGGAGATCACCTACACCACTGATGAGGCATGGCCCGGAACGACGCCACCTGCGGCGACGGACAAGCTGCCCAAAACGACTGCCCTGCTCGCAGGTAAAAAGTTTTTAAAGATCGCCATTAGTGGCGACAGTATTTCAACCGGGCTGGACGCCAGCGCCCTTGCCATGGCCAACCCGAAACAGCCTGGCTACCCCGACTTGGTGGCGGCCAACCTCCAGCGTTTGACAGGGAGCGAGGTGCGGCTTGTGAACTTTGCCATTTCGGGCACCAGCATCTCCTTTGGTGTATCGGATTGGCCGAGGCTTGCGGCCTGCAAGCCGGACTTGGTGATCATCGCTTATGGCATGAATGATGTGGGTCGGAAAGATCCCAAGTGGTATCGGGATAGAACCGCCGAGCTGGTGGGCAAGATTGGGGCAGACCTGCCCGAGGCGGAGATGATTTTGGTGAGCCCCATGCTGGGAAACAAGGAGTGGATTCACACGCCCCGCGAGATGTTTAACCTGTACCGGAACGAGTTGAAAGGGCTGACGGGGCCAGGTGTGGCGCTGGCAGATGTGACGGCGGTTTGGGAAGCACACCTTGGCAAGCAGCGAGACCTTGACCTGACCGGCAACGGCTTGAACCACCCGAATGATTTTGGCCATCGGCTTTATGCGTGGACCATCCTGGCCGCGCTGGGGATAAACCCTGTTGAATCGCGATAAAGCCAATTGAGGAGATTGCCATGATTTGTTGCCCGCTGTTGTGGCTTTGCATGGCCGCCGAGCCGACACCCCCGCCCCCCTTGAAGGCGATGGCCGTGAAAGGCGCGGTTGATCGCTTGGATGCGGCCTGGGCCATGGCCGGGAAAATTTGGGAATTTGCAGAGCCTGGTTATCTGGAGAAGGAATCGAGCAAGCTGTTGGCGAATGCCCTTGAGAAGGAGGGTTTTCGGGTGAAGCGTGGGGTAGCTGGAATTCCCACTGCTGTGGTTGCCGAGGTGGGTTCGGGCAAGCCGGTGATCGCCATTTTGGGAGAATATGATGCCTTGCCCGAGTTGTCGCAGGAGGCGGAGCCATTTCGCAAGCCGCGCCAGAGTGGCAACGGTTATGGGCAAGCCTGCGGGCATCATCTTTTTGGTGTTGCCAGTGCCACAGCTGCGATGGCCCTCAACGACCTGATCCGGGCTGGCCAACTGAAGGGGACGGTTCGTTTTTATGGTTGCCCCGCAGAGGAAGGCGGAGCCGCGAAGGCCTTCATGGTGCGTGAAGGGCTCTTCAACGATGTGGACGCCGCCTTGCACTGGCACCCTGGTAGCCGCAACGCCGCAGGCGACGCCTCGTGCCTTGCGCGCATTGCGGTGAAGTTTCGCTTCCATGGAAAAGCTGCGCACGCTGCTGGATCACCTGAAAAAGGGCGAAGCGCTTTGGATGCCCTGCTTTTGACCATCCACGCGGTTGAATTGATGCGGGAACATACCCCGGATGGCACCCGCCTTCACCACACCATCACCGCCGGCGGTGGCGCGGCGAATGTGGTTCCGGAGTTTAGCGAAGGTTTCTTTTATGTTCGGCACCCCAAGGCGGAAGTGGTATCACAACTTTGGCCGCGTCTGCGCAAATGCGCGGAGGCAGGGGCCTTGGCCACGGAAACGCGGCTTGAGGTGGTTTCCCTGGGCGGCACCCTCGAGATTTTACCCAACGACACGCTTGGGCGGATCACGTCCGAAAACCTCAAGGCGCAAAACGATCTGGCCTACGATGCCGCTGAGGAAGCCTTCGCGGTGAGGTTGCGTGAAACCTTTGGCGAGAAGGCGCCGCCAACCGAATCGATCCGCGAGGTGGCCAACCAGTCTGGCAAAGTGACCAACGGCTCCACCGATGTTGGTGATGTCTCGTGGGTTGTGCCAACCACCGGATTTTATGCTGCCACTTGGGTACCGGGCACACCCGGGCACTCGTGGCAAGCGGTGGCCTGTGGCGGGACTACCATCGCCAAAAAAGGGATGGGGCTCGCCTCGCGGGTTCTTGCCTGCACCGCAGTGGATTTAATGACCAACTCCAAGCTTATTGAGGCTGCCAAAGGTGAGCAGGCCCATCGGAAAGATGGCAAACCCTACCAGCCCCTGATGGAAAAAGGGCAGATGCCGCCGCTCGACTACCGCTTAGCGGGCCGCAGGACGCTTGGCGAATGAGCACCAGCAAACGGGTTTAGCAGTTTGCCTAAGCGATGCTGTTGGCAAGCGTCATGGTTTTGGTTTGGAACAAAAAGAATTGCCCTTGGCAAAAAAAGGCGATCTGAGAGCAAAGCCCTTGGATCGCCTTTAAGCATTATCACCTGACACATTACAAAATCAGGAAACCCAGCACTCAGCCACCCAGTGCCGTGAGCACCTGATGGGCGGCCTCGGCCTGGTTGAGAACATAGAAATGAACACCCGGGGCCCCCTGGCGGATTAGGCCTTCGGTCTGTTTGCGGGCGTGTTCGGCACCGATCTTGGCGGCTGCGCCTGGATCGTCTTTGTGTTTTTCCAATTCCGCGTGGAGAGATTTGGGTAGCCTTGCACCGCACAGGGAGGTGATTCTTTGAATTTGGGGGAAGTTGACAATTGGTAGCAATCCGGGAACCAAAGGCACCCTGATACCCAGCTTGTGGCAATTTTCAACGAAGCGAAAGTAGTCATCATTGTCATAAAAAAGCTGGCACACCACCGCGTCGGCACCGGCATCGACCTTGTTTTTAAGGTATTGCAGGTCATCAACTGGGCTTTTTGCCTCTTGGTGGGTTTCCGGGTAGCCGCCCACGCCTATACCCATGCCGGGAAATTCCTTGTGCAGGAGAGCCACCAACTCGTTGGCATAGCCCAAGCCGCCGGCAATTTTCTGGAACCCCTCTTGGCCTTTGGGTGGATCGCCGCGAAGCGCCATGATGTTGGTTATGCCGCGTTCTTTCGCTTGACGCACAAAGTCGAGAAGGGCCTCGACAGTGAGGCCAACGCAGGTGAGGTGGGCCATGGTGGCGACCCCGTGACGGCGCATGATTTCGGAGCAAATATCCAGAGTGGGGCCTTGGGTGGATCCGCCGGCCCCGTAGGTGCAACTGAAATATGCCGGTTTGAATGCCATGAGGCGGTCAACTGCCGCATACATGGAATCGAACCCAGCTTGGGTTTTTGGTGGAAAAACCTCAAAAGACCAAACAGGGTGACCCGCCGACAGCAAATCTTTCAATCGCTTGGACATGCGACCCATTCTCCGGCCAAAATGCCAAAGGGTTTAAGTCTTTGGCGCGGTGATTTTTCAAAATGTATTTATAGCGAATGCCAGCCATAAATACCAAAACCTCAATTTATCCTTAATCATTTTCGTGTATCCCTGACTGCAAAGTTGATAAAAACAACCATTAGTGAAGTTAGATAACCCTCAGGCCCCCATTCCCCCCCATGACCAGCGAACAACCGGGAGAAGAGGCAGCAGATCTTGAGTTGTTGCGGCAATGGGATTGGGACCATGTTTGGCATCCTTTTGAACCCCATGATATTGGCGCACCCCAGAAACCACCGCTTTTTGTGCGGGGTGAAGGCTGTTGGCTGATTGATAGCGAGGGTAATCGGGTTCTGGATGGCGTTTCCTCGCTTTGGTGTAACCTGCACGGCCACCGTGTGCCCGATATAGATCAAGCCATTCGTGACCAATTGGACCAACTAGCCCACTCATCGCTTTTGGGTGCGATCAACATCCCGGCGGCCCGATTGGCTCGCAAACTGGTGGAAGTGGCACCAAAGGGCCTGAGCCGGGTTTATTTTTCGGACGATGGTGCAACCGCCGTGGAGGCGGCTCTGAAAATCGCCTTTCAGTACCAGCAGCAAAGGCCGAACCCGCAGCCTGGCAAAAACCGTTTTCTGGCGCTGAACGAGGCCTACCATGGCGACACGCTCGGAGCGGTGGCGGTGGGGGATATTCCACGCTTTCACCGCCAGTTTGGTCCGCTGCTTTTTCCGGTCAAGCGTGTTTGCCAGCCCTTTTGCTACCGTTGCCCTTTGAATTTGAAGCGCCCGGAATGCGCTTTGGCGTGTGCGAGCGAGGCAACCGAGCTTATAGGGCGGCACGCCCACGAACTAGCTGCTGTGATCGTGGAACCGGTGGTGCAAGGGGCTGCGGGCATGGTGGTGGCGCCTGCAGGTTGGTTGGAGGCGGTGGCTTTGGCTTGTAAACGGTTTGATGTGCTGTTGATCGCCGATGAGGTTGCCACGGGATTTGGCAGGACTGGCAGGCTGTTCGCCTGCGAGCATGAGGGGATCGTGCCCGATCTTATGTGTCTGGCCAAGGGAATCACTGGGGGCTACCTGCCTCTGGCGGCAACGCTTGCCACGGAGGCGGTTTTTCAGGCCTTTTGTGGCCCGCCCTCGGAAGGTCGGGCTTTTTATCATGGGCACACCTATTCAGGTAACCCGCTAGGGGCGGCAGCGGCCCTTGCCAGTTTGGAAATGTTGCTGAAACCGGGTTATTTGGCAGAAGTTGAGACCAAAGGGAAGCAACTTGAAGCGGGGCTTGCTGTACTTGCGAAGCATGCGCATGTTGGAGAAATCCGCCGAAAAGGGCTGATGCTAGGCATTGAATTGGTGGCCAATTCGGTCACTCGGGCACCTTTTGGTGCTGCAGAGCGGGTGGGTCGCCGGGTGACTGACCATGCGCGCAGCCATGGAGTGCTGCTGAGGCCTCTGGGGGATGTGGTGGTGGTGATGCCGCCCTTGTCTATTACCGGGGCTGAAATCGACCTCTTGGCGCAGGCGGTGAGCCGAGCCATTTTCGAAACCTTACCAGAAGGATTTAATTGATGGCCCGCGGCATTTTCATCACCGGGACCGACACGGGGGTTGGCAAGACTCTCGTATCTAGCGCTATCATTCGCCTGCTTTTAAAACAAAATCAGGCGGTATTTGCAGCCAAACCTCTTGCCACGGGTAGCGAAAAGCAGGCCGATGGCACCCTGCGGCATGGTGATGTGGCCCAAATGGCCGAAGCTCTGGGTGGGAAGCCTGTTTGGGTGGGATTTGAGAGCCCACACCCGGCTGCCCCTTCAGTGGCCGCACGTTGGGAAGGGAAACAGCTCGATTTGATGCAGATGGCCAAGGATTTGAAGTTTGCCATACCTGATGGCCATTTTGCGGTGGTTGAGGGTGCGGGCGGGCTTTTATGCCCTGCTGGGCCGGGTATTAGCATTGCTGATTTGGCCCAAGAACTTGGATTTCCCATTCTTTTAGTTGCGAAAAATTGTTTGGGGGTATTGAATCACACCCTTTTGGCATTGGAGGTAGCCCGGGGCCGGGGTTTGGAGGTTTTGGGAATTATTTTGAACCAACTAACAGCCCCTGGAGACCGGGTTGAAGCGGAAAATGCTGCGGAATTGGCCCGTTTGACCCAAGTTCCGATCTTGGCGCAGGTTCCTTTTGAGGATGTTGCTGGAATTAGCTTGGAAAAAGCCAACTGGCCGACCCTTTTTGAATGAATACGGACTGGTTCAAGGTGTAAGGGCAAGACGATTTTTTTGTTAAACTGGCCAAATTTGAAAATTGCAACTATCATGCTGCGTCGTTATTTTTTGGTGAACCAAACTTGAAACCTCCGTAATGCAATATTCGGCTGTCAATGGCTTAATTTGTTAAAAATACCCCCTTACCAAGGCTGAAACCATGAGCTATGTGGCCTTCCTCTGTGGCAATTGTCGCCGACCAATCGCGTTTGAAGGTGACTTGCAAGGTCAAAGCGTGAATTGCGGTGGTTGTGGAAGCAGTTTGCGGCCGGCAGGCCCCTTGACGGAATTGGTGGTGGTGGCGCCTGCCGAATCGGCACCCAATGAGGAAGCTGAACCGGCGGCAGCCCCTGGTGTTGCCGGGCTGGTGAATTTGGCAGCATTGCCTGTGGTAGAGGAAAAAACGCTTGAAAATGAGGTAAATTTATCCAACTCTGTTACAGAAAGTGAAATCGCCTTATTGTCTATCCCTGATCGGGAGAGGGCCATCCGGAGCACAGGTTCCGGATCATTTCCGTGGCTTTTTTTGTACATGATGATCAGCTTCACGCTTCTTTCCGGAGCGCTCAACATTTATCTGGTCATGCGGCTGCGGGCGGCAGACGAGAGCCTTCGAAAGCGGGCATGCGGAGGATTTATATTGCAAGAGGAAAATAGGGGAAGGATAAATAATTTCGTAATTATTTGAATACGGTTGTTTTTTTGGCAAATGGGAGATCCGCCCCTTGTCAAATTGTTTTAGCTAGGCTAATTTGAAATGAACGTTGGTGCTGGAAGGCAATTTGATAGCGTTTCGCCGTAAAAGCGGGCCTGACAAAATAAAAGCTTTTCCGGTAGCTGATGAAATTGAGGATTTTTAACCCCGGTTATTAGTGCCGGGGGTTTTTGTTTGGAAAAAGCTGTTCCATTTTTGGAGTTACGAATGAGACTGACCCGCGCTTCCAGCTATGCGATCCACGCTGTTGCCTACATGGCCCAACACAAGCACCACGAGAAGCCTGTTGCTTCGCACACCATTGCCGAAGATCGTGGCATTCCTGAGCGTTTCTTGCTGAAGGTTTTGAAACCTTTGGTCTCCTCCGGCGTTCTCAAGTCCATCAAAGGCCCCAACGGCGGTTACCGTTTGGCCCGCAAGTCTGAAGACGTGACTTTGCTCAACATCGTTGAAGCAGTTGACGGCCCAATCAAGGGTGTTGCCCCACTGCACGAAGAGCGCAAGAACGTGATCGACAAGAAGCTGAACGACATCTGCGTTCAGATTGCCGACCTCGAGAAGAAGGCACTCGACAAGGTTCGCATCAGCGACCTGATCAAGCGCTAAGCTTTTTCCGGGCCCAAACGGCCTGGAATTGGCCAAAAGCCATTCGCGGCCGGGTTTTCCCGGCCGCGTTCTTTTTTAGCACCTTTTTGACGGGTCCGATTGGCTCTCTTTAAGCCAATCGTAGGTTAGAATGAAGCTATGAGCCTGCGCGTATCCAACATTCGACTGAATATCGACACTCCAGAATCTGAACTTCCTGCAAGGGTTGGCCGGTTGCTGGATGTGCCTGTGGAAGATTTGGGGCAGCTTCGGATTTTGCGGAAAAGTCTGGATGCCCGCGACCGGGACTCGATGGCCTATGTGTATGTGGCCGAGGTGACCCTGCCCTCTGCCCCCGCCAAACTGGAAAAATTATTAGACCGGGCCCGCCGCCGCAACATTCCGGTGGAGCCTTTTCACGAAGAGCCGTTCATTATTCCCGAGCCTGGGCAGGTACCTCTTCCTAATCGTCCGGTGGTGGTTGGTAGTGGACCTGCAGGGTTGCTAGCAGGTTATGTTTTGGCAGAGATGGGTTACCGACCGCTGGTGTTGGAGCGGGGCCGGGCGGTACGCGACCGTATACGCGATGTGAAAGCATTCGACGCCGGTGGGCAATTTGAACCTGAGAGCAACTACCTTTACGGCGAGGGTGGTGCCGGCACTTTCAGCGATGGCAAGCTGACCTACCGCGGCAATGGTGCGGATGTGCGGCGGGTGCTGGAAATATTTGCCAAAAACAACGGTAAACCTTCGATCTTGTACGAGCAGCGGCCCCACCTTGGCAGCAATCGTTTGCCCGCAGTGGTGAAAAAGCTGCGCACCAACATTGAGGCCATGGGTGGCGAGGTTCGCTACGGCTGCAAGGTGGAAGATCTCGACATTGCCGATGGCATTGTGCGCGGGGTGATCACCTCGGAAGGCCGCATACCGGCCGAGGTTGTGCTGATGGGGCCTGGCCACAGCGCGCGAGACACATTCTCGATGTTGCTTGAACGAGGAGTCAAACTGGAGCGCAAGGCATTCCAGTTTGGTGTGCGAATCGAGCAGCCGCAGGAAGTTGCCAACCGTGTGAAGTATGGCGACACCCACTTGGAGAACAAGATCGGCCCGGCGGACTACACGCTGGTGGTTCATGGTTCGCGGCCGTTGTTCACCTTTTGCATGTGCGCGGGCGGTTACATCATGCCCAGCGTGTCGAAGGCGGGTGAATATTGCACCAATGGCATGTCGCTTGCCAATCATGACAGCCCATTTGCCAACAGCGGGCTGGTGGTAACCATTGAGCCTGAGGAGTTTGGCGGGGACGATCCCTTGGCTGGTGTGCGCCTGCAGGAGAAATACGAGCGGGCTGCCTACGAACTGGGGCGGGGCGAGTATGTGGCGCCCATGCAACGAGCGACTGACTTCATGGCAGGCAGGGCGACTGCAACGTTGCCAGCCAACACCCATCCTCGCGGCTCGATACCGGCCCGTATGGAGGAGGTGGTTCCGCCTTATGTGGCAGAGGCACTTAGGACCGGCTTGCCCCTGATGGACAAGAAGTGGGGCGGGCGCTTTTTACCAGATAGCACCTTGGCAGGTCCGGAATCACGCGGGAGTTCTCCTGTGCGGATAACCCGTGACAGCGACACGCGGCAATCTGTCAGCGTGGAGGGAGTTTACCCGATTGGTGAAGGGGCCGGGTATGCGGGAGGTATTGTGAGCGCCGGGCTCGACGGCCTGCGCAGTGCGCTGGCCGTCGTTGCCCGATATCGCCAAACCGGTTGAGAGCCGGGATTAACGCGTCTTGAGAAGGTCGCGGATCTCGGTGAGCAGTTCCTGATCTTTGGTGGGGGGCGGTGGCGCGGCGGCCTCTTGCTTCTTGCTCGCCATGATCCAACCAAGGAACTTGACGATGAAGATGAAGATGGCAAACGCGACGATGACGAAGTTAACCATCTCGGCAAGAAACTGTCCGTAGGGGACCTTTGAGCCGTTGAGCGTAAAACTCCATTCAGCATAGCTTTGTTCGCCAGGCATGACACAGGCGACCAGCGGCATGATAATGCTTTTCACCAGCGCATCGACGATCTTGCCGAAAGCCCCGCCGATGATCACACCAACCGCCAAGTCGATGACATTACCCTTGAAAGCGAACGCCTTGAATTCTTCAAACAAATTGAAGACCTTCTTAGTGGGATCGAGCCTGCTTAGGTCTTTCTTCATATCCACAACCTCTCCAACCTTTTTTTTAAAAAATCTTGTCTTAATAAATCCTGAACCAGAACTTTAAGCGGATTTTTCAAGGACATTGCGCTGTTGTGACAGGCGCAAAGAGCCTCCGTTTCGTTCCTCGAGTATTTGATAAACATTCTTGTCACGTGAAAGCTCGAGTGTGCGGCCCACATATTCACCCAAGACGGCCTGCACCAAAAAGACCAGGAAGAACATCATGGACATTTGCAGAGAGAGAGTGGTCCAACCGGGGGCAACATCGTTCTTCACCAGATTGACCACGACCACATAGAACATGCCCATCAGGTTGAGGGCTGCCCCCGCGAGGCCAAGCCAGCCAGCAAGCCGCAGTGGAGAATGGGAATTCAGCACCAACAGAGCCAGGGCGCGGTCAATGGGTTCGGCCCATGAGCGGGGCATTTGTGCCCCCGGTCTTCCCACGGGTTGGTAGGGAATTGTGGCGCCGATGACTCCGGCCACGGAAGGAAGGACGGGGAAAACCGGCACTGTCCCCCGGGCCCGAATGGCGGAACCAGCCACTTGACGATTCATGGCTTGGAACCGGGTTGCACCTGATGGCAACCCCATCGCAAACCAGCGCTGAGACAGATTTTGAAACAGTTTACGGGCCGAGGCGCGGATGAAGGACTCGCCCGGGCGGCTATCGGCGACGCCTGTAGCCAAGCCGTGGGTGTTGGCAGCCGATGCCAGTTCGGGAATGATTTTTGGTGGATCTGATTCGGGCGAAGCCAAGACGACGACTTCGCCAATGGCTGAATCGAGGCCTGCAGCCAAGGCAATATCGCGACCATAGGCCCGTGTCAGGCGGATAAGCCTTAATCTTGGGTATTTTTCGAGAGTAACCTGAAGGGCACCGGCAGACCCGTCGGTGGAGCCGTCGTCTACCAGAATCAATTCGTGATCACGAAAATTTGCTTCTAAAACCGTCAAGCAGTCTTCGGCATAGTCAGCCAGCCAAGCTGCGCCATTACGAAACGGCGCAACCACTGAACAGAATTGCGCTTTTGTGGCCATGAGTTCAAGCTCCCGGGCCCGCTGCAGGGGTCCATGGAAATGCAAAATATTTCAGTCCCCTGCAAATACCCAATCCGTGGGTTTTGGAACAAGGCGAACCGGCAGACTGCTGGGCTGGTCATCAACTGGCTTTTGGCCGGGGCATGGGATAAGCTAAAGTGCCCACCCCCGCTATCTTGGCTGAACTTAACTTCTTTAGAGCCAGGTGTTTGCATGCGAAAACCAGCAATTAAACCCAGCACTTGCCCCGGTGTTGGCAGGCGTGATTTTATGCGTCTTGGGGCCCTGACCTTGACCGGAACCGGCTTGACAGCAGTTCCGGGGATAACTGGCACGATTTCGAAGCAGGAAGAGCCGGCAGTGATTTTTGTGTGGCTTCCAGGTGGCCCGGCCCACATGGACACATTTGACCTGAAGCCGAACGCTCCAGCCGAGTACCGGGGCGAGTTCAAGCCAACCAAGACCACTGTGCCTGGGATTGAAGTGTGCGAACTGCTTCCCCAGCTTGCGGCGCGGGCCCATCGCTACAGCCTGATTCGTTCGATCTCGCATAAGTTTGCCGACCATGGGGGTGGTCACAAAAAATTCATGACCGGGCGCGACCCCCGGGAACCGACCGGCTTCGTCAACGATTACCCCGCCATGGGGTCGATGATTTACCATGAAATAGGTGACACCACTCCGGGTATGCCGGGCTATGCCCTGCTGACGGATGGTGGCAGGCAGCAGATTGACACTTTTAGCCTTGGTTCGGCCTATTTGGGAATGCCCACGCATCCATTCGTTGCCTTTGGAGATCCGAGTCGGACTGACTTCAAGGTGCAGAATCTGGATGCGCGGGTGGTGAAAGAGGCCACGCTTACTGAGCGAATGGATTTGCTAGCTGGCATGACCCGGGCCCCGACCCCTCTTGGCAAATTGAACGGGCCTGAGATTTTTCACGGGCGGGCGCTTGAGTTATTGAATTCCAACCGGGCCAGGAATGCGTTTGACCTGACGCGCGAAACCGAAAAAACACGGGCTCGATACGGTTGGCATGCGTACGGGCAGCGGGCCTTGATGGCCCGAAGGCTGGTGGAATCGGGCGCGCGATTTGTGACCCTGACCATGGAAAGCCCGAATGTGTTGGGCAAGGAATGGCCGAAGGATGTGACCTACAACTGGGACAGCCATGCTGTGAATTGTCATATTTTTGATGATTCCCGTTGGCGTTTTCCGCTATTGGACCAGGCGGTGGGGGCGCTGATTGACGATCTTTTTGATCGCGGTCTGGACAAAAGAGTGCTTCTGGTGGTGACCGGCGAATTTGGCCGCAGCCCAAAACTGGAGCAGGCCAAAGGCAGGCCTGGCCGCGACCACTGGCCACAGGCAATGAGCTTGCTGGTGAGTGGCGGTGGTTTGCGGATGGGTCAAGTGGTTGGCTCGACCAACTCCAAAGGCGAGGTACCCAAAGACCGCCCGTTGATTCCCAACGATCTGTGGGCCACCGTTTTGAGGCACTTGAAAGTGGATTATGCGGACAAGTCTTACCTTGACCACACGGGTCGACCCATGCCGCTGTTGCCTGACGGCAAGCCGATCAGCGAGTTGATTTGACAACGGACAGGGTGACGCAAGAAAACGGCACACCGTTTGAAGTGCCTGTTGGACCTTGGGGTGCAAGGCAGATTGGATGATTGGAGGAGTGATGGTCGCTTACTTGTTGGTTTCCTGTTTCTTTTTCGCCATAGACCAATCGGCCACCGGAGGCACTGTTAGTAAGTGGAACGGGTTTGAGAAGCGGGATTTTCTAGTGAATGGGCGAAAGGCTTTTGTGGTGGTGCCGGAAAAGGTTGCGGTGGGGCGTCCGTGGATTTGGCGGACAGAGTTTTTTGGCCATGAGCCACAGGCGGATATTGCTTTGATCAAGAAAGGTTTTCATGCGGCCTATCTTGATGTGCAGGACCTATATGGGGCCCCCAAAGCGCTGGATGCGATGGACGCTTTTTACGACCAAGTCACCCAAGAGCGCGGGTTTTCGAAAAAGGTGGTGCTGGAAGGATTTAGCCGAGGGGGTTTGTTCACGCTGAACTGGGCGGCGAGGCATCCTGACCGGGTGGCATGCATTTATAACGATGCGCCAGTGTGTGACTTCAAGAGTTGGCCGCTGGGTCAGGGGGCTGGCAAGGCATCTCCTGGTGATTGGCAAAAATGCCTTAAGGCTTATGGGTTCACGCAAAAGCAGGCTTTGGACTATGCCAAAAATCCTGTTGACAATTTGAAGCCTATGGCAGATGCAAAAATACCCATTTTGCATGTGTGTGGCGATGCAGACGAGGTGGTGCCGTTTGGCGAGAACACCATGCTGATGTACCGCCGTTACCGTCAAATGGAAGGGCCAATGGAGGTGATTGCCAAACCGGGCGTGAAACATCACCCGCACAGTTTGAAAGACCCCAAGCCGATTGTTGATTTCATCTTGAAGCACGCACCTGTGACCGGTGTGGAGGAGAGCGCACCAGTCAAGCCGGCTAGAGCTGAAAAGGATGACCGGAAGGAAATGCTTGCCAACGCGCATCTGCGAGGATCGCTAATTCCAAGCCGGCGCAAGTTTGACGAGGGAACCGGCCATGTGGTTTTCATGGGTGGATCGATCACCGAGATGGACGGTTATAGGCCCATTGTGATGGAGCAATTGAAGAAGCGTTATCCGAAGACGCAATTCACCTTCACAAATGCTGGAATTTCGAGCACCTGCTCCACCACGGGGGCGTTCCGGTTGGAGGAGGATGTTCTGGCCAAGGGGCCTGTGGACCTGCTGCTGGTTGAATTTGCGGTGAATGATGATCAGGATGCGCACCATGCAAAGCGGGAATGCATTCTTGGAATGGAAGGGGTTGTGCGGCATGTGCGCCAGCACAATCCAAAGGCAGACATTGTGATGGTGCATTTTGTGAATGAAAGCATGCTGGAGAAACTGGCCAAGGGTGAGGAACCGCTATCAAGCCGGGCCCACGAGGAGGTGGCCAAGCGTTATGGGATTTCGTCGGTGCATGTGGCCCGGGAACTATCGCGGCGCATTTTGGGCAAAACCATGACTTGGAACGAGTATGGCGGGGTGCACCCTGGCAAAGCCGGGAACCAGATGGCGGCAGATTTGGTGGGTGAGGTGTTTGACCAGGCGGAAAAAACCCAGTTGGGCAAGCAGTTGGTGGCCCCCTACCCTTTGCCCGAAGCGCTTGATTCTGGAAGCTATTCGAAGGGTCGGTTTTTATTGAACAAGTCGATCACCCTGGGTGAGGGTTGGGAATTATCGACCCCTAATTGGCCCCAATTGAAAGGCGAATGCCGAGGGCGGTTTAAGAATTTGGAACTGTTATGGAGCGATACGCCTGGAGCAGTGATGACCGCGCCTTTTAACGGGGAAACGCTGGGTGCATATGTGTTAGCCGGGCCGGACGCTGGAACGGTGGAAGTATCGATAGATGCGGGGCCGTTCAAGCCTGTGCTTTTGAAGCATGCTTACAGTGGCGGCTTGCATTACCCGCGCACGGTGATACTTGCCAGTGGCCTGGCTGATGGCAAACACACAGCGCGGATAAGGCTTGCGAAATCTGAAAGCAAAACGGCCGCTCGCATTGTGCGGCTTGCGGTGGATTGATGTTAAGCGAGCTGGTTCTATTGGTATTTGGCCAGAGCCTGATGCTGGAGCCGCCTTGGCTTGCCAGCGAGAGGGCCCCGCACCGCAACGGGAATGTTTACGCACCCGAACTTGTGGACGAAAAAGACCGCCAGCTTTTGTATTACGGGGCGCAGGGCGTGGATGGGCATGACCGCATTCACCTCGCAGTGTGTAGCCAAAGCGGTCAATGGAAGCGGCATGGAGTGGTGCTTGAAGATGCTAGCGCGAATCATGTGAATGATCCGTCTGTTGTTGTGGTGGGTGGCGTTTATCATCTGTATTACACACTAGCCCGGGAAGGCGTGAGCGATGTGATCGCGCTTGCGACCTCGAAAGATGGAATCCATTTTGAAAAGCGTGGGACCGTGCTGGAGCCGGGCAAGGCGGGGGCGTGGGACAGCTTGCTCGTGGGGCGACCCAGTATTCTTCACGCGGATGGCAAATACCGATTGTGGTTCGATGGGCGAAAAGATTTGCCGTTGGGTGCGCCGGACAAAAATGCACCCAAATCGGGCCAATCTAGCCGATCAGTCGGGCTTGCGGAATCGAACGATGGAAGGCGCTTTGAGCGTGTGGGGCCCGGACCTGTATTTGGCAATGATGCAGGGGGTGTGCATGTGAGCCGCGCAAAAAACGGCTATTTGATGGTGTATGAGAGCCATCAGGGAACCCGATGGGCGGGCAGCCCTGACGGTGTGCGTTGGACCGACCGAGGATTGCTGGCGGGTTTGGGCGGGACACCAATAGATCGCCATGGGCATGTGACACCCTTTTTGATGCCGGGAAACAGGCCACGATTGCTGGTTGGCTCGGCAATGGCACCCACTTGGGATGTGAACCGACTTGCGGAAATTGGACTGAATGCCAAGGCCATTGAAGCCTTGGGGCAATGAAGATCAGTAGCGGGTTAGCAACAGCT
>CAIWHS010000653.1 GCA_903912515.1 uncultured Planctomycetaceae bacterium | reverse complement strand
TGTGGAATTTTTTGAGGCGGTAAGGCAACTTAAGAAGCTTTACCCACACTCGCGCACTTCGGGTGGTGTGAGCAATGTTTCGTTCTCTTTCCGGGGGCCGGAGTTCGAGCAGGTGCGGGAAGCGATGAACTCGGCGTTTCTGTACCACGCAATTGGAGCCGGGCTGGACATGGGCATTGTGAATGCCGCCCAGCTTCAGGTTTATGAAAACATTGAACCCGAGTTGCGCGAACGGGTTGAAGATGTGCTATTGAACCGGCGTGAGGACGCCACAGACCGGCTTGTTGAGCTAGCGAAAACTCTGGGCAGGAAAGATAAGGCGACCGATAACCGCTTGGCTTGGCGAGAAACCGGCGTGAAGGAACGACTGACCCATGCGCTGATTCATGGGATCGAGGAGTTCATAGACAGTGACACCGAAGAGGCCCGAGCGCTGCTTGGCAGGCCGCTTTATGTGATTGAAGGCCCGTTAATGGACGGCATGCGGGTGGTAGGCGACCTGTTTGGGACAGGCAAGATGTTTTTGCCCCAAGTTGTACGGTCGGCGCGGGTGATGAAGAAGGCGGTTGGTTATTTAACCCCCTTCATGGAGGCTGAACGCAAGCAAGCCGGACAGAGGAAGGCCCGCGGCAGGGTGTTGATTGCGACTGTGAAAGGTGATGTTCACGACATTGGCAAGAACATTGTGGCGGTGGTTTTGGCGTGCAATGATTTTGAAGTGATAGACATGGGTGTGATGATCCCCTGCGAGAAAATACTGGCTGAGGCCAAGGCGAAGGATGTGGACATGATTGGGCTTTCGGGCCTGATTACGCCATCGCTTGACGAGATGGTGCAAGTGGCGCGGGAGATGAAGCGGCAGAATTTCACTGTTCCGCTGTTGATAGGTGGCGCGACCACCTCGGCACGGCACACCGCGGTGAAAATCGCACCGTCTTATTCTGGTCCTGTGGTTCATGTGACCGATGCGAGCCGGTCGGTAGGGGTGGTGGAAGCGTTGCTAAACGCCACCAAGAAGGAACAGTTCCTTCTTGATGTTAAAACATCGCAAGAAAGAGACCGGCACAATCATCTGCAGCGACTGGATCGCACTCTGGTGGAACTGAAGGTTGCACGCAATAGGGCTTTCCAAATTGACTGGAAGCAAGAACCCCCGCGAGGTGCGCCGGCATTTTTGGGCGTGCGGGTGATTGAAGACCTGCCTATTGAAACCTTAGTGCCCTTCATTGACTGGACGCCTTTTTTTATGGCATGGGAGATGAGTGGGAAGTATCCGGCCATTTTGGATGATGCGATCGTTGGCAAGGAGGCCCGCAGGCTGCATCAAGATGCCTTGGACATGCTGAATCAGATCATTAGCGAAAAAGCATTGCGGGCCCGTGGAGTTTACGGGTTTTTCCCGGCGTCTTCGGCGGGTGATGACATTGTTCTTTACACCGATGCGACGCGGTCTACGGAATTGGCACGCTTCCACATGCTGCGGGAACAATGGGAGCGGAAAGCGGAGGCAGGCACAGCGGTTTTCCGCAGTCTGGCGGACTATGTGGCTCCTTTAGAATCTGGTTTGGCTGACCACATTGGAGCCTTTGCCGTTACCGCTGGTGAAGGTGCTGACAAGCTGGATGCGCATTTCCGTTCGAAGCTGGATGATTACCAGGGGATCATGGCGAAGGCGATTGCTGACCGTTTAGCGGAAGCGTTTGCGGAATACCTGCACATGATCGCGCGCACGGAGTGGTACGCAGCGGATGCTGGAAAGATGTCGAAGGAGGACTTGATTCGGGAGAAGTATGAAGGCATCCGGCCTGCGGCGGGGTACCCCACATGCCCAGACCATACCGAAAAAGCGACCCTTTGGAAATTGTTGGACGCTGAAAAGAACACGGAGATGACACTCACCGAGAGTTTCTCCATGATTCCCGCAGCCTCGGTGAGCGGTTTGTACTTTGGGCACCCGAAAGCGAAATATTTCGCCATCGACCTTTTGACCCGCGACCAGATCCAGGATTACGCGAAACGCAAGGGAATTGCCCAAGCGGAAGCGGAGAAGTGGCTGCAGTCTTATTTGGGTTACGATCCGGGATAATTAATTAACTTTGCCAACAACAATCACTGGTGGGGCTGGAGTGCGATGACGGTCGACTTGGAAACAGCCTGGCAAACAATCGCCTCGCATTTACCTTGCTCGCGGATTGAGCTTGGGCCGGTTTTGAGCAACCAACTGGGAATGGTGTTGGGCGAGGATGTGGTGGCAGACTTGGATATGCCACCGTTTATCCGGGCAATGATGGATGGATTTGCCGTTTGTGAAAATCAGGCGGACCCACTGGGGGCCTTGAAGGTTACGGGTTTGGCCGAAGCTGGGTCGACACCGGGCGGCAAACTGATGCCCGGAGAAGCGTGGCACATAGCAACCGGCGCTGCTGTGCCTGATAACACCACATATGTACTGCCCAAGGAGCTTGCTCGGGTTGAGGAAGTGGCGGGTGGAACACAAATTGTTTTACCGCTGGTCTCCACGAACAAGGGGAAGAACCTGTTTGGGGTGGGAGAAGAATTTAGGACTGGAACCGTGCTTTTGAAGGCAGGCAGCATTTTGGGGCCGGCGGAATATGGGGTTTTGGCCCAGGCAGGGCGAACGGCGGTGCGGATGCATTCTTCGCCACGGGTAGCGATAGTCAGCACGGGGAACGAGTTGGTTGACCCGAATATGAAGCCGGGACCGGGGAAGATTCGTAACAGCAATGGGCCGATGCTGATGGCCCAGGTGGCGCGGGCAGGGGGCGTGCCGCGATTTTTAGGCATCGCACCTGATTGCCCTACCGCTTTGGAAAGTCTGGTGCGAGAAGGTTTGGGGCATCAGGTGCTTATTTTGAGCGGCGGGGTGTCTGTAGGGCCGAAAGACTTGGTTCGACCGGCGCTGGAAAAACTGGGTGTGGAAACATTCATCCACGGAATCCAGATGAAACCGGGCAAACCGCTACTATTTGGAGTACATTCATCTGGATTAGTGGTTTTTGGACTGCCTGGTAATCCGGTGAGTTCGTATGTGACTTTTGAATTGTTGGTGCGACCGGCGCTGGAGCGATTGCGGGGCGTGCAGGATGCCATTCCTACCCAGGCGGTGAAAGCGCAATTGACTACCGCTTGGCGGGTGAAAACTGATAGGCCGCTGCGGCAGCCGGCGAGGCTGAAGCTGACAAGTGAAGGGATGACTGTGGAAGTGGGCGGTTGGAAAGGATCTCCTGATTTATTGTCTCTGCTTGGCACCAACGGTTTTGCGTGCGCTGAACCGGGCGAACATTGTTTTGCTAGCGGCGACAGCATTCAAGTCGTGCCTGTTGGATGAAAATCAACCTATCTGAAAAAAGTGAAGCGTCCATTTCAGGCAGGCGGCTGTTGGCTTTAGCAGCTTTATCGAGCGTGCTGCAGTACCTGAGCTTCTTTCCAGCAAACCTTGGATTTTTAGGTTGGATTGCGTTGGTGCCGTTTTTGGTTTTAGCCAAGGTGGCGGTTGAGCGCAGGGCTGGGTGGTTGGTGTGGGGCGTTTGCTTTTGCCAGTTTCTTGCGAGCTTGCGCTGGATGATGGTGGCAGATGAACGGATGATCGCCACTTGGATATTGCTAGCCTGGTGGTGCTCGCTATTTCCCTGGTTTGCTTGGCGTCTTTTACGATTGCTCGATGCAAGGACCGGTTTACCCTTAACATTCACGGTTGGGTTGGTTTGGCTGCCCCTGGAACATGCGCGGGCGTATTTGCTCACTGGTTTTCCTTGGTATTACCTTGCTCATACCCAGCATGATGTGTTGCCCCTGTTGCAGACGGCTGATTTCGCGGGGACCCAGTATGTTTCGTTATTGGTCGCAGTGTGCAATGGTTGGCTAGCTGATCTTTTGTGTTGTTGGGGGGCGCAATCTGCCACCAAGGTATCCATCAATCACCCGGTCCGGCGAAGCTTATTGGGAGTGTGTGGGGTAGTTTTCTTGGGATTGTTTTGTTTTGGTTGGGGGTATGGGGTTTGGCGGCTGAATCAGGTGGCAGAATCTCTGAGCCGGGGACCACTGGTTGTGGCGATGCAGGCAAGCCATCCACAATCGGCGAGGAACGATGCAGCCTATTTTGACGCTATCTGGGAAGATTACAAAATCCTTTTGAGCAGAGCGAAACGGTTTGAGCCGGACCTGATCATCTGGCCTGAAACCAGCTTTCCTTTTGAGTTACCGGTCAGCTTTGGCACCGAGGGTCCACTTTTGGGCCAGAAAAGAAATCCCGAGGCGGCTGAAAATACGCAAGTGGACCGGGAATTTTCTGGGCCCGCTCAATTGCTGGGGAGCGGTGTGGTGGTGGTTAAAGATGGCAAGCCTCACAAACGGCACAACGCCTCGCTGCTACAGGACTTCAAGCGGGGTATTGTGCGGCGGTATGACAAAATCCACCGGGTGCCGTTTGGAGAGTACCTGCCCCTGAAGGGAATCATTCCGGGAATGTATTTGTTGTCGCCTTACGAATTTGATTACAGCATCTCGGCTGGGGAAGGTTTTCCCCGCTTTCCGCTCATAGGGAAGGATGGCAGGGAATACACCTTCTCGACCCTGATTTGCTTTGAAGATAGTGATTTTTCACTGGCACGGTTGGCTGCAGGGGCAGATGGGCAGGAGCCGCCGGACTTTTTGGTGAACCAGTCTAATGATGGGTGGTTCAAGGGGACCGAGGAACATGAACAGCATTTGGCAGTGGCACGATTCAGATCGGTAGAAACTAGAAAGAGTTTGATTCGATCGGTGAATATGGGTGTGAGTGCATTGGTTGATCCAGCGGGCAGGGTACTGGAGCCGACTACAGTTGAAGGAATTGTAGATGGATACCGTGTGGGCATGGAATCAGCACCGCTGGCAGCAGGGCGGTGGAAAGAATTCAAGGCAAAACCGATTTTGCTAGGTGCAGAGATTCCGCTGAGCAGCATGAACGCTCCGTATGTGCAATGGGGAGACTGGCTAGCGTGGAGTTTTGATTTGGCATTAGTACTTTTTCTAGGCATAAGCCTTTGGCGAAAGCGGTTTGGAAAAACGCCTTCGGGCAAGGCGGGGCTTAGTGCCATGGTTTTTGGACAGCCACGATTTGATGGAAGCGCCTCATGAATGCGATAAATGATTATAAAAGGATCTGTATTGGTTGTGGAGAATGGGGCTTTCGTGACCTGCCCATGGTGCAGCATTTTAAGATTGCGCGGTCTTTTGGGTTTCAGTTCCTTGAATTTGGCATCGGGGGAGGACGGGTTGGCAGGCTTTCGGAAGCGCCTAATGCGGAAGAGGTAGGCGAATTTATCCGGCTGGGAAAAGAATACGAGATTTCGACACCGTTTTGCTGCCTGGAAAATGATTTCACCCTTACCAATAGGTTAGGGCACAGGGCGATGGTGGAAAAGGTTTTAAAGCAGATGGTGATTGCGAAGGCATGCATGGCAAGCCATATACGGTTATTTGCCGGTTTCACGCCACTGAGTGCTATGACGGAACCCCTTTGGAAGCAGTTACTGGACGCTTTGTTTGAATGTCAAAGCATGGCTAGCAAGTTGGGGTT
>CAIWHS010000652.1 GCA_903912515.1 uncultured Planctomycetaceae bacterium | reverse complement strand
CCAGCGATAGGCCGTATCGAAAGCCTCTCGGGCTTTCAGCGGCCCTTGAAGAAATGGAGAAATTGTCAGGCAAGCAATTCGATCCCAAGCTTTTCGGTCTATTCAAGGGGCTTGGCAATCGCCTAACCGAAGCGGCCGGCTAAGAGTTATTGTCTTCGACCCAGTTTGACTTGAGCTTTTTTTTCCTCTTGGAAAAAGTGGTTTGCCTCCAGCCTGTTCAATTGCCAAAACCGGCAAATTTTATCACTTATTAATGCAAGCTTGTGCTTTTCAAACCTTTGGTCTTTTTTGCCAAATTTGCAGGTATCTGGTTCCGTCTTTGACGGCGGGGCAAGTTGCTCCTTTCCTATGGGCAACTCTTGGAAAACTACTCATGGTAAGCCTGTTGACCACCATTTAAACCTGTGGCCGGCTGCCGAAAGGAGAATCAGCATCTGCCTTTGGTTTTCTCAGGGGTTCCTTCCATGGGGCTATGGATTTGCGTCGTCTTGGGTTTAAGCGCAGGTGAGAATCCAAAGTTCTCGCCCTGCACACTCGAGGTTGGCCTTAATATTCGTTCGGTTGATGTGGTTAGCGAGCATGGCACCATGCACCGCGATGGGCCAAGCATCACTGAACCTGGGGAAGTTTGGAAAGGTCCCGAGTGGACCACAACTTCCGTGAAGCCTTTCAGCCACGATGGTGGCGATGCGGTGATGAAGGCCGAGGTTGAACTCGACATTCGTAGCATTGCCCCGGGTTCGGTTGTTCGCCTTCGAGGAATGAGCACCGAGCCGGGCTACAACATGCTCGGTGAGTTGGTGGTGCCCATCTCGTGGACGGGAGTCGACCCCAACGGGGTGCACAAAGCCCTCTGCACCGGAATCAATCCGGTAGGTTCAGGCGTGCGCAAAGTCAGTAATGTGATTGACTGGTATGCCGAAATTCGTGAGCCTGGCGTGCGCCAACCCACGGTGGAATATATCGGCCGCACTTCCCCCCTGACCTGTTGGGTGCTGAAGGGTGCGCCACGCAACTCAACAGAGACCAAGGCAAAGCCGACACCTCGCAGACTCGATTACGCAGTGAATGTGTACACAACTGCAGAGGACAATATGGGTCGCAAGGCCCACCCGCTTGCACTGGCCGGCGATGTGGTGCGCATGCAGGGCAAACATTATTACGCTGTGCGGCACTACGAGCCTGAAGATGCTTGGAAGATTTCAGAAACTTGGTCCATGCGACCACCGGGTGCCAGTTGCTTTTCAATCATCAACAACTCCATCTTGGTGTTGGAGATGGTCGGCCACCCTGGCGATTTTGACCTGACCACATTCACTGCCAGCCCGAACAATCCGGGACGGGGAGTTGAAGGCAGTCTAGCAGAACCTGCCTACACTCAGACTGTGCTGGGTGACACATGGCAAGTGTTCTTGTTCGACGACAAAAATACCCGCTACGGCTACATGGGAGGCAGTGGAGGCGCCAACTATTACGAGGCAGTACTCCGATATAAAGTGGGCACCCGAACCTTTTACATGCCAGGTGGCACCAACCGCATCTACGAAAACCCCGATGATGTCTTGAAGGTTTTCCGAACCATGGCTTGGGCAAGATGGGATTATCGGGCCAAAGAATGGCGGGTGATGCGGGTGATACACACCTACACGGGCGTGGGCAGGGACTCCCCCACAGGTATCCGTTTTTCGCGGGCTGAAGATTAGGAAGCGAGGCCGTCCAGGCAAACCAGCCTGCCGGCACCGCGAACAAGCAAGTATCCCCGGGCCATGACCGGGGCTGCCCAGCAGGGGGACCTCAATAAGGGGTCCCCTTCCTTGTTTACAGGAAGAAATATTCTTTCCACTTCCAGCTTTGCAGGATTAACTTTGGCAACGACCAAGGGGCCTCGTTCAGCCTGAATAACCAGTTTTTTTCCCACCCGCAAAATGGAGCAACGCCCCAAGCCTGGCTCACTCCATGCGATCTTCCCGGTACGCCATTCCACCGCCCTGAGCTCGGCGTTGCTTTCATGTCTCCCACTGGAGAGGTAGACATGGTCCCCAGCAAGAACGGGGGTATTCCAGTGGCCCTGTGCCGACTTGTTCCGGGCCTTGTTGGCATCGGTCCAGATCACTTCCGGCTTTTCTTGGCTCCATTTCAGTAGTGTTCCACCGGGGCCATAGGTTTCGGTGATAAAAATGTGTCCGCCGGGAAGTAGCACAGGGTTGCTAGCATTCACGCTTTCCAAGCTCTTGGCGCGATAAGGGTAGTGGAAATCTTTCTTGCCATTATCTGCCCGCAAGCTCCAAAGACCGCCCCTGGCAAACAATAATACCCGGTCCAGATTTTCCAGCTTGGCAACTACTGGCCCGGCGTAGCTGGCCAGATCGTCTCCTGCATTCCAAACAGTTTCACCATTAGATTGGTTCAGGCAGACCAGGGAGCTCCCGTTGGGTTTCAAATTTGGAATATCGCTTGGGTCGCTGCCAGTTGGGCTGCCGCCAACCTGCACAAAAAGGTGTTTGCCATGCGCCACGGGGGTACTGCCCACCCCAAAGAAGTTTTGCACCACGGAAAAGTCTTTGGTCAGGTTGCGCTTCCAAACCAATTTGCCCGTGAGGGCATCCAACGCATGGAGCAAGCCTTCTGCGCTATAAACAAAAACCTTGCCTTCGGAAATCACAGGGGCTGTACGAGGCCCACCGTCGTAGCCGTAGGAGTCGACATAGTCAGCCGGGTGTGAGTAACTCCACAATTCGTTGCCAGTCTTCAGCTCAAGGGACCGAACCCGAGCACCCTTTTCAGTTCGGTCGTAAATGAAAACCCGACCCTTCCAAACGCTAGGTGGCGCATAACCCTCGCCTAATTTTATCTCCCAGACAACAGGCGGGCCGCTTTTGCTCCATAGAGGCAACTCGGGGCCGGGCAATACGCTGTCAGCGGTAGGTCCCAGAAAGCTGGTCCAATCGTTGCCTTCCCGACTCGAAAGGTCGGCGGGGTCATCTCCCCGGGCATTCTGGCCGGCTAAGGAGATGGTGCAGAGGGTCGAGCTTCCAGCCAAAAGTGAGAGGGTTTTTCGGCGATTAAAAAGCATTTTTAGCTCTTTTTATAATAGAAAGACCCGGTGAATTCAGAACCCATCAACCCGGCGGTGCGGGCCGACTTGTATGGTTCTATTTTACCTCACTGCGGGTTGCCAATCCATGAGTGCCGGCTTGGCCTGGATAGGTGCTAGAAGTAGCCTGGTTGATTCTGGCTATTTTTCACCCATTTGGCCATATTTGGCCGCCCGAAACTATGTCGAGGGATGCATGCAGGCTGCCAAGTGGTTTGGGGCATACCTTGGAGCTGACAACTGGCGGACGGGTTATTTTTTAACCCGTGTTGCACTCAGTTTCGCAGTCGCCTCAGCGCGCTTTCGGCGGCAGAGCGCACATCGGCATCGTCGTCCTCTAGTCGGGTTTTTATTCCTTCGCTGGTTCCTGCAGGCGCAGATGATCCCAAGGCTACCAGAACCCGAATGGCTCCCCAGCGGACGAATGAATCCGGATCATCGAGCGTTTGCAAAACAGTGGCCCCGCATGAGGCTGCGCCTTTTCCAAGTATTTCAAGACATTCGAGGGCTGCCCGTCGAACTTTTGTGTCGGGATCCCGCAATGCTTCAGAGAGGGTTCTCAAGCAACTAGTCATCACCGATCCCAATGGGTCGGTGTTTCCACGGTTAACCTCCACCAAAGCGGCGCGGACTCGCAACAACTCCGCCAGGCAGGCTTGAGCTTTCCTTCGAGATTCGGCATCCGTGTCTCGAAGGCATACCAGCACCCTCGGGGCCATGCCTGCGGTTAGCCTTGAGGCATTGCCACTTGCCAGATCACGGGCCAACTCGCCTTCGCCCGCAGGTAATACGGAGCGATCCGTCGCTGCGGCGTGGGCTAATTGACCAAGTTTCTGTGCGGCATCCAAGCTTGTCCTGCGAACTCGCACCTGCTCATCTTGAGTCAATCGGAGCACCAGAGGGAGCACCGCAGAGATTTGCTCAAGCGAGCGCCCGGGGTTTCCAGCCGTTCCCCGGGTGGTTTGGATTTCTTTGCCAAGCATCTCGCAAATTGCTTCACTCACAGCCAGCCGGCGCATGGGTGAATCTGGCAGCAATGCCTTTTCAAAAAGTCCAACCAGTGCAGAAGCCGGCACAGGCACGCGACCCAGCAGCTCAATCGCCATCACTCCTTGCTCGGGTTCGGTTCCGCACGCTACTCGGCCAAGCTCCACGGTCAAGAGTGAGCAGGTATCCAGAACGCCTCTGCCGCTGGTGCGGTCTTTGGTGCATTCGGTCAGAGTGGTTAGTAATTGAGTTTTGATGGCTTTTTCGTTGCTGGAAAGAGCTTGCCGATATCCTTCCGCTAAACGATCTACCAGCTCCGCCCGAACTTGGGCATCCACTCGGGCGTTGGGAGAACCGCTTTCAGGGGAGTGCCACTCCACCAGTTCTAATGCCAAGCGCACCTCTTGAAGAGTGGCAAGTTTGGCAGTTTGGCCGCGGAGGTTTTTATCGCGTTCAGTAGGTGTTTGTTCAAAACCCTTCAAGATGCTCCGAATCTGGTCAACAGGTTCAGGAGGTGTTTGTGCCAAGGTTGGTAGGGCGACAGATACCCCTAACGCTAAAACGGCGCACGTTTTGAGCCAAGGTGTGTAAGTTGTTTTATACCAGTTGTTTACGGCCATATTCTAGCACTCCGCGCAGTCTCGATGGACATTGCGATAAGCGCATACGAAAAAGGCTTTCCCAAACGCAAGGGCAACAGAAATAGGGCTTTAGAACCCGGAGCTGGAAGATAGGGCCACAGGCATAACGATTTCCTGTTCTTCCCGCAACACGATGACCTCTATCACTTCGCCTGATTTTCGGTTTTTCAATATGTGGTATAAATCGTCTACTGTTTTGGTGGGCTTGCCATCTACCTTCACAATCACATCACCCAAGATCCTTCGGCCTCTGCGATCGGTGAAGGCAGGCCGAAGGCCCGCCTTTTCGGCTCCGCTACCCGCATTCACCCCGCCCACCGCAAGGCCTGCAATTTGCAGGTTTCGAACCAGCGCAGGGTTGATCAGACTAACTCCCAGTACGGGCCTCGAGGATTTACCATCCGAGATCAGTTGCGGCACAACCCGGTTTACATCGTCCACCGGTATGGCAAACCCGATACCCGATGATACCCCGGAAGGGCTGGCTATCGCGGTATTCACCCCAATAAGTCTTCCAGCCGAATCGAGTAGCGGCCCGCCAGAATTGCCTGGGTTGATCGCGGCATCCGTTTGGATGACATCGCGAATCTTTGCCTGGCCAGCAGATTCAATTTCGCGCCCCAAGGCCGAGATGATTCCAGTGGTCAGGGTCTGGTCCAACCCGAATGGATTACCAATCGCATAAACCTTTTGTCCCACTTTCAGGTCGTTCGAGGTGCCAATTAGAATGGGATGAATGGCTTCCAGAGGGGCGTCTATCCGTAACACTGCCAAGTCCATGTCTGGGGCAGCACCGACCAAGGTGGCGCGAAATGAACGCTGGTCGTGGAGGGTAACTTCAGCCCCGTTAGCCCCCTTGATCACATGGTAATTGGTGACCACATGGCCACGATCGTCCCACATGAAACCCGAACCTGTTCCGGTAGGTACCTCTTGGAAATTGCCACCAAATGGCCCGGTAGGCCTGTCGGTTAGAGTCGTGATGTGCACGACTGTTTCCCGGGACTGCTCATAAAGCGCGATGGTGGATTTTTCGTCCGATGCCAAATCGCCCCTGGCGGACACTGCGCGAGGCACTGCCGCTTCGGGGCCACCCACCAGCCTCTTACCCCAAGCGGAGAGATTAGGTGCGATCTGCACGCCAATCATGACAATTAGCAGTAACAGCAAAGCTGTCACGGTCCACGGCATTTTGGAACCGTTGCTTCCGCCCGATCTGGGGTCGGCCGTTTTCTCAGTTGCGCCTGTCCATTCGGTCATGTGATTGCTCCCGCCTATGCGGTTTTTATTTACCCTTGCCCAAGTGGTCGTCGCCATCCTCTGAGCTGATGGTAAGGGTATCCGAGTTTTCCTTATGGTCCACCATCACCTTTTGGCCATCGCGTACAGCGCCTTCAAGTATTCGTTTTGCCAAGGGTGTCTCCAGCTCACGCTGTATCGCCCTTTTCAGTGGCCTTGCGCCGTAAGCGGGGTCATATCCTTCACTTACCAGGAAAGTTTTGGCCGAATCGGTGAGTTCCAATTCCATGCGCCTCTCGGCCAGCCGTTTGCGCAGTCTGCCTAACTGGATGTCCACAATATTCTTGAGGTGGCGTTCATCCAAAGCGTGGAAAACGATTGTGTCGTCGATTCTGTTGAGAAATTCCGGCCTGAAACCCTTGCGCAGCTCTTCCATCACCGCATCCTTCATGCGGTCGTATACCTCGCCAACGAACGAGCCCTTGTATTGCAAGATCTTTTGGCTGCCGATGTTGCTGGTAAGGATGATCAGCGTGTTCTTGAAATCCACCAACCGGCCTTGGCCGTCGGTCAGGCGGCCGTCATCCAGCACCTGAAGCAGTATATTGAAGATATCATGGTGTGCCTTTTCGATTTCATCAAACAAAAGCACCGCATAGGGCCGCCTTCGCACGGCCTCGGTGAGCTGGCCGCCCTCCTCAAAGCCGACATAGCCTGGCGGGGCGCCAATCAGCCGGGCCACAGTGTGCTTTTCCTGGTACTCGGACATGTCGATGCGCACCAGCGCCCGTTCATCGTCAAACAAGCATTCGGCCAAGGCGCGGGCAAGCTCGGTTTTCCCCACCCCAGTAGGCCCCAAGAAAATGAAGCTGCCCACAGGCCGTTGCGGATCCTTCAGGCCGGACCGTGCCCGCAGTACCGCTTCCGCCACGGCTGTCACCGCCTCTTGCTGCCCGATCACCCGTTTGTGAAGCTCAGCGCCCAGACTGAGCAGCTTTTGTTTTTCGCCTTCCAATAGGCGGGTCAAGGGTACGCCGGTCCAGCGGCTAACCACGCTGGCAATATCTTCCTCGTCCACCTCTTCCTTGATCAGGCGGCTTGCCCCTTGCTTGCCGGCAAGGGCTGCTTCTGCTTCGCGCAGTTGCCGCTCCAGTTCGTTGAGCTTTCCATATTTTAGTTCGGCTGCTTTGTTGAGGTCGTATTCCCGCTCTGCCTTTTCAACGGCCTGCTTGGTTGATTCGATCTGTTCGCGGAAGCCCCGCAGCTTCAAAACCTGGTCTTTCTCAGCGCTCCATTGAGCCTGCATCGTGTCCGACTGATTTTTTAATTCAGCCAATTCCTTTTCCAGCTTCTCCAAGCGGGCCTTGCTGGCGGCGTCTTTTTCTTTCTTCAAAGCAACTTGTTCAATTTCAAGCTGCCGACGACGCCGGAGACACTCGTCGAGGGCCGCTGGCATGCTGTCGATTTCGGTGCGCAATTTCGCAGCAGCCTCGTCCATCAAGTCGATCGCCTTGTCCGGTAAAAACCGGTCGGCAATGTAGCGGTTTGACAGCACAGCAGCAGAAACCATGGCAGCATCCTGAATGCGCACACCATGATGCTGCTCGTATCGCTCTCGCAGGCCGCGCAGGATGCTGATGGTGTCTTCCACGGTTGGCTGATCCACAATCACGGGCTGGAATCTTCGCTCTAGGGCAGCGTCCTTTTCAATGTGCTTGCGGTATTCATCCAAAGTGGTCGCCCCGATGCAGTGCAACTCGCCCCGGGCCAGCATGGGCTTTAGCAGGTTTCCGGCGTCCATCGCGCCTTCGGCTTTGCCAGCACCCACCACGGTGTGCAATTCATCAATGAACAAAATAATAACGCCCTGGCTGTCGGCAACCTCTTTCAGCACCGCTTTGAGGCGCTCCTCGAATTCGCCGCGGAATTTCGCGCCAGCTATGAGGGCCCCCATATCCAGAGAAACAATTTTTTTGTTTTTTAGGCCCTCTGGAACATCGCCACGAATGATCCGCATAGCCAGCCCTTCGGCAATTGCGGTTTTGCCGACACCGGGTTCTCCAATAAGTACCGGGTTGTTTTTTGTTCGTCGGCTAAGCACCTGGACCACTCGACGGATTTCTTCATCGCGTCCAATCACAGGGTCAAGCTTGCCTAAATTGGCACTTTTGGTCAGGTCGCGGCCATACTTTTCAAGGGCTTCATAAGTCGATTCTGGATTTTGGGAAGTAACCCGTTGGCTGCCGCGCACCTCTTGAAGTGCGCCCATCAACCTATCCCGGCTTACCCCAAATTCCTTGAGGGTGCGCCCAGCCATGCCGCTGTCTTCTACAAGTGCCAAGAGCAGGTGTTCCACCGAGACATAGTCATCCTTGAATTTTTTGGCCTCGTCTTCGGCTTTCAGGCAGATGTCTGAGAGTCGGCGTGCCATTCCTGCCGAGCCTCCCCCGCTAACTTTGGGGAGCTGTTCGACAACTTGGTCGATCCTGCGAACCAGCCCATCCACCGCAATTCCAGCTTTGCGCAGAATAGAGAGTGCCAACCCAGGGTCCTGTTCGGCCAGGTTTTTGAGCAGGTGCTCGGGTTCAACCGCAACTTGCCCGTTCCTTTGGGCCAGGTTTTGGCTTTCCATGAGGGCTTCTTGAGCTTTTTCCGTGTATTTATTCAGATTCATTGTAACTCCTTATTTAATATGTTCTTATGTCGAATTTACTGCATTCCGGAGCTTGGATACGTAAACATAAGTGCAATAACTGTGCCAAGTATTTTGCTGATTCAATGCCTACTGGTCTGCCATTTTGGCATCATTAAAAGCGGACGGTTTTGTTCTTAAATGCAGACTGCCATTTTGGCGCCTTTAGGCTTTCCACATCAGGCAAGCTGTTTCCTTGGCAATGACCCAGTCTTCTCGGGCACCCACCACAAGAATTGGGGCGGAAGAATCAGTCTGGCTAATAACCAGAGGCCTCGGGATATCCCCGCCGGGTAAATGTTCACTGTTTAGTCGGTCATCCAGTTTCAGGCCCATATGGGCAAGTCCGTCGATAATGCGTTTACGAATTTCTGCACTATTTTCCCCGATGCCGCCCGTGAAAACCAGGCTTCCAAGGCCACCTAGTTCAGTGGTGAGTGCGGCGACGGTTCGTCGGGCGTGGCGTACAAGGAGCTCTGCCGCCAGCCTTGCCCGGTCATTTCCCTCCGCTTCGGCACGCAGCACTTCGCGCATGTCTCCCGAAATACCAGATACTGCTTGCCACCCTGAGTGTTTCCAAAGGGCTTTCTCTATTTCTGCGGGGGTTTTTCCCAGTATTCTTTCAGCCGTAAAAACCAAGCCTGGATCAATATCGCCAGACCTGGTGGCCATAGGCAGACCTTCCAGAGGGGTCATTCCCATGGTTGTGTAGACCGAATGCCCTTTGAGAATGGCGGTTGCGGAACACCCCGCTCCCAAATGCAGCACCACCAGTCTTTCGCGTTGGAGTTCGTTCACCACGCCACGCACAGCCAAACTGGCCCAATAATGGCTCAGGCCATGAAAGCCGTAGCGCCTAAGGTGATATTTTTCGGTCCATTCCCAAGGAATGGCGTAGGTTCGGGCATGATCCGGCAAGGTCCCATGGAAGGAGGTGTCAAAGACCGCAAACTGCCGGGCGGTTGGAAACACCTTTTCACAGGCGTCTATCCCTTCCAGCGAAACAGGGTTGTGCAAAGGGGCCCAGTCGCACAGCCCTTGCAATTCGGCCCGAATAGTTGCAGTCACTTCTACCGGGTGGTTGAAGTGGGGGCCGCCATGCACCACGCGGTGTCCAACCCCTGCAACAGCAACACAAATATCCTCCAGGCCGTCTGCCAAAATCTCCAGAGCCCGGCCAGTCCGGCCTTCAGCAGGTTCTGCCCCGACCGGCCAAGAAATTGCCCGGTCGCCCAACCGCGCCATCCAAACTGGGCCCAGGGGATCAAGCCAGTCCAGCCGCGCCATCCCTCGCTCGCTAGTGGTTCCTTGATCAAACCAAGCCACTTTGATGCTGCTGGACCCAACATTGCAGGAAAGAATGCAAGGCACCATGAACAAACCCCGGAGGATGATTCGATAAGATTATCCTACGGTTCCCGAGTTGGTTTAGCACTCGGACTTTTTGCCCACCAATTCTCGTAAAGGCGAACTGCGTTTAGTTTTCCAAATCCAAAAAACGATCCTAAGTGGCAAAAAATCAAAGGGGCCACCGGCTGTTTTGGAATGCCGTGCCGTAAAGCCTGCAATTGTTTTTTGACTTAAAATCTGGCGACCGATTCTGGGGCGGAAGTTTTGGCCTCACCTTGGGACGGATTTGGCCAGGGGCCGTCACCAAAAAAAAACAAAACCTCACCCCTTTTGGCCTAGGGGTGAGAATTGCTTGAAAATGATGGACATATATTGTGCGTGCCGAGATATAACGCGTTTGTTTTGCCCTAATCAGCCTGCCGCAAAGGGGGTGGGTGCTGTACCATAAAGGAACCTCTCGAAACTGCCGTAGGGACGCATGGCCTCTTGCATTTTGACTATGCGGCCATGGGCATTTGGCCCGCCGGTGCTCTGGATTATGGAGGCTGTTTGATGACTTCACCCACCCCCCCAGTTCATGCCACTCAACCAGGTCGCCCGGTGGTGGTTGGTGCTGGTAGCTTGCTTGAGGCAATTGAGAGGCATTCTCGCTACACTTTGGGCCTGCCGTGGGGTAATTTGACGAGCCACGAAAAACTGGTCGCAGTCAGTTTGGCCGTGCGTGAGCGTCTCATCGATGGTGGTTTGGAAACTGAGGCGCGCTATAGGCAAGAGGGTGCCAAGCGGGCCTATTACCTGTCGGCTGAATTTTTAATTGGCCGGTCACTGCTAAACAATCTTGTCAACTTGGGAATGCTTGAGGAGTGCAAGCGGGCCCTCGAAAGCAAGGGCACCCGTCTCGAAGACCTCTGCGAGGTTGAGGAGGATGCCGCTTTGGGTAACGGTGGCTTGGGTCGCCTTGCCGCATGCTTTCTTGATTCGGGAGCTAACTTGGGGGTTCCCCTGTTTGGCTATGGCATCAATTACGAGTACGGGCTCTTCAAACAGGAAATCCAGAATTTGGAGCAAGTGGAAAGGCCCGATGCCTGGCAGAGGTTGGGCCGATCACCATGGCAAATTGAGCGCATGGAGCGGGCCTGTCAGATTCCAGTTTATGGTCGTGTGATTCTTGAGACGGACAGTCAAGGCCGCAAACGCTCCCGCTGGGTGGATTACCAAACCATAGTGGGTGTTCCCTTTGACATGCTGATTGCCGGCCACACCGGCAAGACAGTGAACACCCTGCGCTTGTATGCTGCTCGCGCCTCCACCGATTTCGAGATGAAGGTTTTCAACTCGGGCGACTATATCAAGGCAGTTGAGCAGAAGGTTTTGTCTGAAACACTGTCGAAAGTGCTTTATCCTTCAGATCAAGTTCGCCAAGGCCAAGAATTGCGCCTGTTACAAGAGTATTTCATGGTGGCCTGTGCCCTGCGCGATATCCTGCGCAGGCATGTGGGCGATCTTGAGGGCGACTACACCCGGCTTCCCGATCGAATCGCCATCCAGCTCAACGACACCCACCCCGCGATGACCATTGCCGAGCTCATGCGTCTGCTGCTCGACGAGGTGGGCATGGAGTGGGAGCAGGCTTGGCGCATCACCTCGAAATGCATTGCCTACACCAACCACACCTTGCTTCCTGAAGCTCTTGAGAGGTGGCCGCTACACCTGTTTGAGGTGGCCCTGCCAAGGCATCTTCAGATTATCTATGAGATCAATCGTCAATTTCTGGAAGAGGTGAAAAGCCGTTGGCCGGGTGACGAGGCCCGCCTAAAGCGGATGTCTCTTATAGAAGAAGAGCCGGAGCGCAAGGTCCGCATGGCCAACCTGGCTATCGTTGGAAGCCGCAGCGTCAATGGCGTTGCCGCCATCCATTCTGAACTGGTCAAGAAGGAGCTTGTGCCGGATTTTTATGAGATGACTCCATGGAAATTCAACAACAAGACCAATGGTGTCACTCCCCGGCGTTGGTACTTGGTTGCCAATCCGGAATTATCTTCCCTGTTGACGACCTTGGCGGGGGATGGTTGGGTCGACAACCTCGATCAGTTGCGTTCGATCGAGAAATATGCCACCGACCAGTCTGTGCTGGACAAGCTGCGCAAGGTCAAGCACTTCAACAAAGAGCGGTTGGCCCGTTACACCCACTCGGTCACCGGAATGGTGTTCGATCCCAACGCAATGATGGATATTCAGATCAAGCGGATCCATCTGTACAAGCGCCAATTGCTGATGCTTTTGCGAGTGGCATGGCAATATCTCCGGGTTGTTGAGGATGGTCACACCCCGTGCACTCCTCGGTCGTGCCTTCTGGCTGGCAAGGCTGCGCCTGGTTATTTGGCCGCAAAACGGGTGATCAATCTGGCCTGTGGGTTAGGGGAACTGATTAACCGAGATCCTAAGGTGAACCGCTGGCTCAAGATGGCCTTTTTGCCCGATTACCGGGTAAGCTTGGCCGAGGTGATGATCCCCGCCGCCGACTTGAGCGAGCAAATTTCCACTGCCGGGTTTGAGGCATCGGGCACAGGCAACATGAAGTTCGCCATGAATGGCGCCCTGACGGTGGGAACACTCGATGGGGCAAATGTGGAAATTCGGGAAGAGGTAGGTGACGAAAACTTCTACCTGTTTGGCAAAACGATTGAGGGAATTCGTCAATTGCGCGAAGGCAAGGTGAATGCCAAAACCTTTTACGATGCCTCTCCACGCATCAAGCGGTTAATGGACGCATTCAAGTCAGGCCGGTTCAACACGCCTGGTTGCGATTCCACTTGGGTATACTCGATGTTGGTGGAAAATGAAGATCCTTTCCATTATTTAGCGGATCTTGAAGAGTACCTCGACATTCAGGACCAAATCGATAAAGACTGGAACAGTCCGAAGACTTGGGATGTGAAGTGCCTGATGAATATTGCCCGAATGGGTAAATTCTCGTCCGACCGCACGGTCGCCGAGTACGCCCGGGATATTTGGGGAATCACGCCGGTGGTGTGAGCCGGCTTCCGTGAGACGAAGGGTAAGGGGGCCTGGGGCGATGGATCGCGCCGAGTCAACAAGGGTTGACGCTCGCTCGTCTAGAAAATCCCGGCCCCGAACCGAAGGGTTTGGGGATGGGACCTTGGGGCAAGGGTGTGCTTGTTTTGCGCCTTTGGATAGGGAGGCCTAATCCATGGTGCATGCTTACCTTCTTGCGTTTTCAATTATGGCTGGTGTGCCTGTGCTTTTGCACATGCTCAAAAAGGGCCAACCCAAGCGGATCATTTTTCCCGCCATGCGGTTTTTGCTTGAAAGACAGCAGAAATCACGCAGGCGCAGCCAGTTGCAAAACCTACTGCTGCTTCTTGTGCGTGTAGCCATCATGTTGTTGGCCTGCCTTGCCTTGGCTCGGCCGCTTCTTCCCAACCCCGGAATTGACTTGGGCCAGGGTGCGATGGTTCGCGCTGTGCTGGTGCTCGATCTCAGTCCAAGCATGGGGCAAAAACAGGGGCAGTCCACCCCTTTGGATGAGGCTCGCAGGCTGGTAGGCGAAATGTTGGGTCGCTTTTCTCCGGAAAGCAAGATTCAGTTATTGAGAGGGGATGGGGAAGTGGTTTCCGGAGTAACGGCGGCGGATGTGGCTGGTGAATCGGGGTGGGGCAATGTGAAGCGGGCCCGCCAGCAAATGGAGGGCTCCAGGCTGATCGCATCCCAAGGCTCGGTGGTACCTGCCCTAAGAAAAGGGTCCAAGCTACTGGAAGAGGCGGCCAAGGAGGGCAGCGAGGGGGTTCTTAACCTGCTTGTTGTCTTGTCTGATCGAACCCGCAACTCGTGGCAGGGTGCGGGTGCGGGCCAACTAAAACTGCCGGAAGGCACCGAGGGCTATTGGCTGGATGTTGGTGGTGAGGCAGTGCCACATGTGGCAATCACCCAATTGGTTCTCGATCCTCCCGCCGCGGCGCCGGGTTCACAGGTTCGAGTTCAGGTCGAGCTGCGTGCGCGGGGCGAACCACCCGGTGGCAAAACCGCCGTGCAATTGAGCGTCGGCATGGACAATGACCCCGATGTCGCCAAACCGGCAGAGAAAAAAGCGGTTGAACTGACAACAGCAGAGCCTGTGAAGTTGGTTGAGTTTGTAAGGAAGGTGCCACTGCTGCCCGAAGGTGAAAAGGAAGGCTATTTTCAATTCACTGCCCGCGTACAGCCTGATGACGCCCTGCCTGTTGACAACACCCGCGGTGCCACGCTGCCCGTGAGGCGCGAGGTTTTGGTTTTGGCGGGAAATCCAGAGGAAGCTGAGGTCCTGAAGTCGGCCATGGACGCGCTTAGGCGCCATCCAGTCGAGGTGCGCCTTCTTGCGGACAAGGCCGCATGGGTTCCCCAGGAACTGGCTGCAAGCCGTGTGGTTTGGCTAGCGCATTTGGAAAATCCTCCCCAAGAACTCTGGAACAATCTGGAAAGTTATTTGCGAGCGGGGGGCTCTTTGGTGGTGCTACCCCCTGCGGGGGCTGTGGCGAAGCCCACTGCCTATTCAAATGCTGCGGCAGATGCTGTTTTGCCGGCGGCATATGGGGCACTTGAAGTTCTGCCCGCCCTGGAGCGTGGCTGGAAAGTGGGTGGATGGGACGCCGTGGAGGGGTTCACCACAGCCATTCAGAAGTTGGTCACTAGCGGCCAAGCCGACTTTTCCGTGAAAGAATACGAGCCTCTGGTTTGGCGTGCCCGCCGTTTGGGTGAGCCCGAGGCCGAGGCGCGTGTGGTGGCTAAATTTGAGGGCAAGCCGGATGCCGGCCCTTTGGCGATCATTGGGAAGGTGGGCACAGGTCGGGTACTCCAAATGGCCACTGGGCTAGACGGCCGGCTTTTCGACAACAACCGTGGTTGGAACAACTTCTACACCGATTCGTCCATTGGTTTAGTGCTGGTGGATCAAATCAATCGTGATCTGGCTGGCACAGGCAGCCAGGCATCTTCAGCAAACTGGGTGGCGAGATTCGGTCAAAAGCCCGAGGTTGATCTACCGTCCCTTTCGCCAGCCATGATTCCGCTACGCTTGCGGGGGCCGGGCCTACAAGGTGAGGGTAGCGACCTTGTCATTCCGGAAAAAACCAATCGGTTGGTGATGCAAGATGCCGAAGAGCCCGGAAACTACCAAGTTCGCACTGCCCAAAAGCGATTGGTACGGGCCTTCAGCTTGGTTCTCGATGCCAACGAGACAGACTTGGACAAAGTGCCTTTGGAAGAAATAGAAGAATGGTTGGGAAAGGGACGGGTGTTGACAGCGGGCAAGGGCATGGAACTGGACGACCTTATGACAGGTCAATGGCAGGGCGATCTCGATCTTTTGCCGTGGATTCTTGCCTTGGTGGTAATGCTGTTGGCGGTTGAAAGCTGGCTGGCCAACAAGGTTTTTGCCAACAAGGACTCTGCCGAGGGCGCACCGGTCCCAAGGAGTGCGGCATGAATCCCCTCCAAATACACTTTGAACTGGATCCCTATTATCCGTTCAGCGATCCCAGCCGCCCGGCCTTTTGGCTGGCGGGGTTGGGTGTGCTTCTTTTGATCTTTATCACTTTGGCGGCTTACCGTGGCGTTTCAGCGGCCAGCACTCCCAGAGTTTTGCTCCTGCTCGGCTTGCGCTTGTTGGCCTTTGTCCTGGCGCTGGCGGCCTTGTTTCGACCAACCTTGGTGGGAGTTGAAACCGAAAAGGCCAAGGCCCTGATTATTCTGGCCCTGGACGATTCTAAAAGCATGGCCACAGCCGACGAGGCCGACGGCCAAACCCGTTTTGCCCGTGCTTTGGCTCACCTTGAAGCCGCCAAACCCATACTCACACGGTTGGAGGAGGAGCATGGTGTGGCGCATTCCTTGGTTCGCTTCAGCAACAAGGTGCAAGCCCTGCAAATTGAATCGCCAGGCGCACCCGAAGGCATACTCACTGACTTTGGCGGCTCGATGAAGGCCATGGAAGAATTGCGGGACCCGAGTACAGAAATGCTTGGTTTGTTGGTCCTGTCGGATGGCATCGATACCAGTTCTCGTCGGGTTTCTCCCAAGGCCGCAGCCGCTGCGTGGAGAAGGCTAGACAGCCCGGTTCACACTTTCTGGTATGGCAGCCCTGCGGCGGATGGAGCCCGCAGGGATGTGGGCCTTGTTGACATTCGTACCGAACCCACGCCGCGCATTGCCCATGGTGGCGAGATGCGCGTCACCGTGGAGGTGGATGCGCCAGGTTATGTGCAATCTAAGGTGCGGTTCAAATTGCTTATCAATGGTGAGCCGGTTGATGCAAACGCCCATCTTGCCGGTGAGGATGCCGCCGCTGGCAAAAATGGCGAGGTGGTTTTGCGGCAGTCTGAAGGCAACCTGGTGGTGTTACGGCATCGTCCGGTTCAAGCCCTTGGCGAAGTGCAGGTAACTGTCGTGGCCTGTGATCCAACCCGAGACAACGAACCGCTTCCCGGCGAGCAAAATAAACTGAATAACCGCATCACCACATTTGCCCAGGTAACCAAGGAAGGCTTAAGCGTGCTGCTGGTTGACAAGCAAAGAGCTTGGGAGCCGCAGGTGCTGGCAGATACTTTGGCCCAAGATAAAAACATCACGGTCTATACGGCTTGGCTGAGAGGCGACAAGGCTGAGCAGATCAATCCCGATAGCAAGGATTTGCTTGATCTGCAAAAGAGATTTTATGATGTGATCATTTTGGGTGATATCACACCACAGCAACTGGAAGCCGCCTCCCCGGGGGCCGCTGCCAAGATTGAAGAGATGGTTGCCGAACGCGGCGCTGGTTTTTTGATGATGGGTGGCTATGCCTCCTTTGGGAACGGAGGTTGGCAGAACACTGCCATTTCACGCATGTTGCCCCTTGTCATGGCTCTGGCTCCTCCTGTTGAGGAAATTGCCAAAATGGTTCCTACTGCCGAGGGCCTGCGCCTGTGTGCCTATTTTATGTCCATCGCTGAGCCAGGCCGCGACAGTCGCATGGCCTGGGACAGCCTGCGTGAGATTGATGGCTTTAGCCGGTTAGGAAAAATGACAGGTGATGGGACTCTTTTGGCTAACAACGCCAAAGGCGACGCCTTGTTGGTGGCCAAGCTCAACCATGGCAAAGGCCGTGTATTGGCATTCGCCGGAGACACTTCCCACAGGTGGATACGCGACAAGGCATCCAAAGGCCTGCATCACCGTTTTTGGCAGCGTTTGGCCCGTTGGCTTGCGCGGCATGAACAACAAGAGTCCAAAGCTTATTTGGAACTTGATTCTAGACGATTGTCGCTGTTGCCAGACAGGGGCTTGGGCTTCAGGGTTGGGGTGAACGGGCCCGATGGCAAATCCTTGGAAAACGCCAGCTTGAAAGTAACCCTGCTAGGGCCTGGAGGAAAGCCCTTGGGGGCGGGCGGGCAGCCTGCGGCACAGGCCCAGGCGCTTGCGCTAAAAACAGACATGGGGGATACCCGTGGTGAAGTGGATCCAGCGTGGCTTGGGGTGCCCGGAGTTTATACAGTGCGGCTCGAGGCTCTGGCCAAACTGCCAGATGGGGCCGAGATCAAAGACACGATTGAGGCCCGCTTCGAGGTTTTTCAGGACGACCGCGAATTGAACCGCCTGAGTAGCGACCCTCGTTTTCTGGAGGGATTGGCGCAGGAGGGTGGAGGCACTGCCCGCAGGGGCGAAGAACTTCTCGAATACCTGCGCAGCTTGGCCGGGAAACCTAAAGAGACCGATCGGAAGGTGACAAGCCGTCACCCTGATTGGAAGTCAAACGGTTGGTCGCCCTTTTTGATGGTTTACCTTTTCTTGTTCCTTTCCATCCTTAGTGTTGAGTGGGCCCTGCGGCGTATGTGGGGGCTTGCCTGATATGTCCGATATGAATGAGGATTCCGAAGAGGTTGACACGCCACCCGAGCCCATGGACCGCCACCAAATAATGGGCATGTCGGTTTTGGTGGAGGGCCTGTTGGTTCCTGGAGCTTTTCTGGTGGGATGGTGGGCCGGTTTCGACCCCATGGAAAAGTTGGTTTTTACTTGGGCAGATATGGGTTGGGGCTTTGGAGGCGGAATAGTTTTGGCATTGGTGGTGATGGCCGTGCTCTTGTTGCCATTTAGTCCCATTAAGGCTTTCAAAGGTCTAATGGAGCGCCATATGTTCCCCATGCTGGCGGCAAGCACCTACCCCGATCGAGTAGGCATTGCCCTGTTGGCTGGGTTTTGTGAGGAGTTATTGTTTCGGGGTGCCATACAGCCCGCATTGGGAATGACATTACTTGGGCCATGGGGTGCCCTGATTATCAGTTCGGTGTTGTTTGGAGCCTTGCATGGACTTTCAGGGGTCTATTTTTTTCTGGCCATGGGCATAAGCCTGATACTAGGTGGCCTATATCAATTCACCGACAATTTGCTGGGCCCGATGATTCTTCACGGGGTCTATGACTTGATCATTCTGCTTCTGACAATTCCCTATGACCCGTTAAATGACGATGGGAACGGGGAGAGCGCTTGGGAAGATGGCGAGTGAAATAAAAAAGGCCGGCCCCTCTCGGCGGCCAGCCTTTGGGTTATAAGTCACACCAATTATCGACGACGGCCAAACCGGCGACGAGATGGCTTGGATTGCTCGCTAATGGTGGTGTTGACTAGCGTTGCTTGAGCTTGAGTGATTTCACTGCCAGTGCGGTTAGTGACCACACTTTTGTTAGCGGGGCAGCCGGGGCAGTGCTCACAAGTTTTGCCTGAAGGGCAAACGCCATTCGGGCATTGCTCACAAGCGGGGCATCCATCAACAGCAACATTTGCAGCGGGGCATTTCTCGCAAGCAGAGGCTGCATTAGCCTTTACTGCGGGACATTTTTCGCAAGCAGAGGCTGCATTAGCCTTTGCAGCGGGGCATTTCTCGCAAGCAGAGGCTGCATTAGCCTTTGCAGCGGGGCATTTTTCGCAGGCAGGGCATTCTGCGGCAGATTTGTCCACAGCGGCCTTTGCATGGGCCTTGGAT
>CAIWHS010000651.1 GCA_903912515.1 uncultured Planctomycetaceae bacterium | reverse complement strand
CTCCCGGTTACCCTGACCGTCTGGCCAACCTTCGGCGCTCCGGTTGCTTCCCAGCAGAGCCGTATCCTCCGAAAGGCTGGCCAGATTCTAGCGCAGACGGCCCCGGCAACGGGGATTTTTCAAGACCGACAGGGGAAGGTTTTAAATTATCCGGTGGTACTCAGAATGGGGTCTGGACACAAGGATGCCTCTCGCGCCGTGGAAAAAGCCCTCGGAGCACCGTGCCGGAGAAGGCTTCCAGTCTAGAACTCAAGGTGAAAGCACGGGAGTAGGCGGCAACCGCCAGACTTTAGACGAGCCGACTATGAACCGCTACAAGCTGGAAGCACTTGGAACCAACTTGATTGGTATGTGCCTCATACGACAACCGAAAACCGGCTACCTTAAAAAAGGTACAATCTCCTGAAGCAAACACCCTAAACTTTGCTTTGCCAATTTTCACCGCTTGCTATTACAAGCGGTGAAGACCATCGACATGGTAACCCTTAAATTTTCCTCCATATTCCATGTACCACCACTACCACTTTAAGACCAAAATACCGCTTGATTCTGCAGCAATTTCGACTAACTTGCAGATGTCCGCGAGAGCGGTTTTACCAGTCACAAACCCAGCAGCCAGCCACACTTAGTGGATTTACGGAGTAGGCTTTTACTACCACTACGGAACCGAAGGTTGTAGGTTCGAATCCTACTGGGTGCACTCAATAAAAGGCCTAAAAACAGCGTAAGCCCCCAATAGACAGGGGGCTTACGCTGTTTTTGTTGGGTACTTTCCAAAACTAGGATTGCACAGGGCTTACACCATCTCACGCAATGCAGGGGCGTTATCTTGGACCAGAAACTGGGGCCTGCCAGTGTGGTCGATCAGGGTGGTGGCAGTGGAGTCGATTCCCAGGTGACGGTAGAGAGTTGCATAAATCTCGCCGAAAGTGACTGGCCGGGCGATCGCCTCCCCGCCAATGCGGTCGGTCGCGCCGATCACTTGACCATGGCGCATGTCCCCACCGAACATCAGTGCGCAGTTCACTTGGGGCCAATGGTCGCGGCCAACCTGGGGACTGATTTTTGGAGTGCGACCAAACTCGCCCATCACCACCACTGCGCAGTCCCGGTCCATGCCGCGCAGGTGCAAGTCTTCCACCAAGGCGCTGACGCATTTGTCAAAAATTGGGAAGTCTTCTTCCTCACGCAAAAATATGGAATTGTTGGCCCGTCCTTCGGTGTTGGTTCCACCGTGCCAGTCCCATTTGCTGTAGTTGAGCGTGACAATGCGGGCCCCAGCCTCCACCAGTCGCCTTGCCATCAACAGGCTTTGCGGCACGCGCGGCGCACCATTGCCATCAATCATCACCTTTGGGTTCCCGGTGCCATATCTTTCCCGCACCCTTCCATCTTCCCTTGAAAGGTCCAAGGCGTCAGCAAATCTACTGCTGGTCAAAAGGTTCAAGGCCCGCTCATTGAAGGCATCCATACCCTCAACCAAGCCGCTTCTGTCAATTTCACGACGGAAGCTATCGAAGCCTTTTTGCAGTCCATTTCGCTCGTCCAATTGGTTTAAAGTAACCCCGCGCAGCACCATGTCATCGCGCGTGGGCCCACTTGGCTTGAAGGGAGTGTGGGCCGCACCCAAAAAGCCTGGCCCCGGCTCGTTGTAAGGGCCATGGGTGCAGGTGTAACAGAGGCTGACATAGGGAGGGGTTGCAGCATTCCTTGGGCCCATCAATTTGGACACAGTCGAACCCAATTGTGGCCAACCCCCTGCCGGCTTAAGCTTGCGTGGGTCAAATCCGTGAAAGACCTGCTGGGCATCATGATCAGCCTGATTACCCACTAACGAGCGAATAATGGACATTTTGTCCATCAAACCAGCCAGCTTAGGAAAAGCCTCGCAAATCTGGATGCCGTTCACGCGGGTGGCAATAGGTTTCCACGGGCCTGCAATATCTTTGGGCGCGTTTGGTTTCAAATCAAACATGTCTTGATGGGGTGGACCACCCACCAAATAGATGAGAATGACAGATTTATTGGATGAACCAACCCCGGAGGCAGCCTCAGCCCGCAATAAATTAGGCAGATTCAACCCACCCAAGGTGAGAGCTCCTGCTTGCAAAAAGCCACGCCTGCCCGACAATTCCGGCCTTGTTTCAACCCAATGGATGTTTTTCCCAGCCATTGCCATTCTCCGGAAACAGAAACTTGCCGACAGGGGATGCCGGACTTGATTATCTATTCTTTTACCATGCTGTCCCCTGCAAGAAACCTCCAAATCCCTGATATGAGGCAACTTTACATCAATTCCCGGCAATTTTCCCCAAAAACCTTTAAATCCCCACCTTGGGTGACTCCCCAACCAATCAGCCGGTTAGGAGAACCGCACCGAATTGCCCAAAAGTGGTAGCGAGAGGCTATTAACCGGCGCTGGTTTGAATCGCTAGAATTATTTAAGAGTTTTGTAAAAATTTTATCCGCCTGCCAAGGACAACCATTCAAATGACCGTCAAAGCTTTTGCCGCCCAGTCCGCAAACGGCCCCCTTGAACCGATGCCAATCACCCGCAGGGCCCCCTCAGCCACTGATGTTCAGATTGAAATACTTTATTGCGGGGTATGCCACTCTGATCTGCACCAAGCCCGTGATGAATGGCACAACTTCGCCCCAACCAACTACCCTTGCGTTCCCGGCCACGAAATTGTTGGCCGAGTTTCAAAGGTAGGTACTCAGGTCACAAAATTCAAAATTGGCGATTTGGCTGCGGTCGGATGCATGGTCGACTCTTGTCGCACTTGCCCCAATTGCACCCAAGGACTGGAACAATATTGCAAAGATTTCCCCACTTTCACCTACAACTCCAAGGATGTCCATTCTGGTAGCCACACTTTGGGGGGATACTCGGAACAAATCGTTGTGGATGAGGCTTTCACTCTTCAGGTGCCTGCGAATTTGGATCTTGCAGCGTGCGCGCCTTTATTGTGCGCAGGTATCACCACTTGGTCACCCCTCAAACACTGGAAAGTGGGGCCCGGGCAAAAGGTTGGCGTGATTGGCTTGGGTGGCCTTGGACACATGGGTGTCAAATTTGCCCGCGCCTTGGGTGCTCATGTGGTGCTTTTCACCACCTCACCGGGCAAAATCGAGGATGGGAAACGCCTTGGGGCCCATGAGGTGGTTGTTTCTACCAACCCTGAAGAACTGGGGGCGCACCGAGGCTCTTTTGACTTCATCCTTGATTGTGTTTCTGCCCAGCACGATGTAAATGCCTACTTAGCCCTGCTCAAGCTGGATGGAACCCTCTGCATGGTGGGCGCCCCTGAAAAACCATTGCCTGTCATTGCGTTCAGCCTGTTGATGCCCAGAAAAAACTTCTCAGGTTCAGGCATCGGGGGAATCGCGGAAACTCAGGAGATGCTTGAATTTTGCGCCCTGCACCAAATCACATGCGATATTGAACTTATACCCATCCAAAAAATCAATGAGGCCTACAGCCGACTGATAAAAGGAGATGTGAAGTATCGGTTTGTGATCGACATGGCCACACTGAAGAAAAGCTAACCCTGCCGAGCCTCCCCACCCAATAGCTTATGATTGCTATTCAGTGGGGAGGCCACTCTTCCAACCCTAATCCAGATCAAACCAGCTTTTCCTCTAATCCCTTCGCAAATAATCAGCCTCAAACTCAAATAGTCCTACACAAATATTGCTGCATTCCCATCAGTTCAATCTCCAAGTTGTTAACCGCCAACCGGTTAAGGGCGAACTTCGGCCCCAATAAAACCACTCCGCCAGGTTCAGGGTCTATAGGTTGCCGGGAAAGACATAAAGCCTGATCGATATTTTGGAAAAATTTACCCCGGACAGGCGTATCTCACTCAGACAACCTCATCGCACCTAAGAATTCAACTCCGGAAAGAAGCCTTCATGGATACCAGCAAACCAAACACACGCAGGCTCATTATCGCCACCAACAACACGGCAATAGGCGCATCGATTGCCGCCCACCTGGAATCGCACGGGGTTGGGCAGGTTGAAATACGCCCAAGCGGCGGCGGGCATTACGGACTCGATATCCGCGAAGGTTCGACGGGCACTTGGGTCCAACAATTGGCCGAGGGCCTTTTGCCACTGCGACCTGCCCAACTGCCCACCCATGACCCCGAAGCACACGACCCACTTTTGGAAGACAATGCGCAGGTTGATGCAGTGCTACAGTTACCGGATTGGCCTGCGGGTGATCCCCTGTGTGCACTTGAAATCAGTGCCAATTCCGAAAAACAACTCAATCAAGCCAAGGCTCGGCTCAGCCTACTACCACACCAAAAATTGGAATCAAACGCCCGGCATGCGGCTGAAGCAATCATTAAACCACCCCGCAACTTTCCAAAACAATGGTTGGAAACAGCCACATTTCTTTTGGCCCGGGAAGGAATCGAATTAAAAACTTTCCTCCCAGATCCTGAGGAAGAAGACTTTCCAAAATCCCGAAATACCTTGAGGGTGGTTTTGGCTGACCCTGCGGTTCTCGCCTTGCCGGATGTGCCCCGCTACCCGGTGATTGTGCGAACTGATGATGCCGCTTTCACCGAAGCCTTGGTGGCCGAGCTGAATGCGAAGGGTTTTCGCGCAAGTCATGGAAGGCCGCTTCTTGCCAGTGAGGTTTCCAACACTTCCATCACGGTGGCGCCTGGCCCGCTGGCGCATGGTGAAATGGGACACGCTCTTGGAATATTGCGCGATTTGGTTTGCAAATCCTGCCACAAAAATGGAATCGACATGGAGCGTTACCCTCTTCAAACGGATGGCTCCCTTGGCCGCTTTGACGCAGTGGTGCTTGTGCCCGCCAAGGCCTGCCTAGACCACACTGCACGAGCCACAGGCGGCGATCATCCAGACCGATTCAATATCCAGATCAAAAGTGACAACCCTGGCCATCCTTTAGTTCGCGAATTTATCGGCAAACTGCACCGAGCTGGTTTTCGGGCAACCGAAGCCGATTTGGTCACCAGTATTGTCGATTGCAAACCTGGGCGTTTCCGCCGAGGCCGTATTTTGCATGATTTTCGCGTTGTTTATGGGGCCCTGGCCTACACCCCCTCGTGCCTGGAAAAAGTATTGGAAATATTGGGCCAAACCCGAATGGCCCTGGACCCTGGCTGCAAAACGCCCCTGTCAACCGACTGCGCCTGGTCACCAGAGGATGTAGATATTCTGTTTCACCTACCCATTCAAGGGGTTGGAGATGGCCGATTGGCTGAAAGGCTGCGACAAGTCGACCTCTACCCGGTGAAAATTATTTCCTCAGACCTATCCGCGTGGAGCGAGTTGGCGACTGATCTTGAGACAGCCGGATTCACCATCGCTGATCGCGACTCCTCACCCACCGAAGGACCAACCATCACTTTCGGGGCAGCCCCTGATGAGGTGGTAGCCATTTTGACTCGGTTGGTTCGCTCGGCTTCTGGCAAAGCTCCCAAGGTCCGCCGGGAATTCAATGAGGACGACCACGACATCTATATCCACCTGCCTGAGAAACCAGTAAAAAAGAAGGTCGCCCAGCGCCGGAAGCTAAGCGATGGAATTGCCGCAACCCATCTTCTTGCCCGTAAGAATGAACCTTTCCTACAGGTGAATGGCAACGGCCTGACCATCGCGGGAATCCGGCTAAATCGTCGTTCTCCCGGGGCGCACGACACCATGGTTCCTCACCCTAACCAGTTCCACCATTTTTGTGTGGACCAGTCTGCCGCCCCCACCTTGAGACACCTGGCCCTCTCGGTTCGTCTGGGAGAGCCATGCCTACTGGAAGGGGAAACTTCTACCGCCAAGACCTCTTCCATCCTTTATCTTGCCAGCATTCTTGGGCAACCCGTGGCCCGCGTGAACTTGAATGGCCAAACCGATACCGGTGAACTGATCGGCCGTTTCGTTCCGGCCACAGAGTCCAAGACGGTCAATGGTGCCCAATGGTCATGGCAGGACGGCGTTCTACTGGAAGCATTGCGCCATGGTTGGTGGGTGATTCTTGATGAGCTCAATCTGGCCGAGCCAGCCATCTTGGAGCGTTTGAACAGTCTCTTGGAGCGGTCCCCTTCCCTTTTGGTGACCGAGCATGATAATCGGGTTTTCGGCCCGGGCGGTGAGCCGATCCATCCGGAGTTCCGCATCTTTGGCACCATGAATCCAGCCGAATAT
>CAIWHS010000650.1 GCA_903912515.1 uncultured Planctomycetaceae bacterium | reverse complement strand
TGTCAACTCGACAATGCTGCCAAAGTTGGACAGACCGTGGAGCTTGTGGGGCGCATCAAGCCGGATGGCTTTCCGGGAATCCCCATTGAAATTCACGCCAAAATTGTCCTCTCAACCAATAAAATTAGTGAAATAATTCATAGCCATCCCATAAGCCGGAAAATTTGACAAAAAGGGATCGAAACTCCAGCAAATATTGCGGCGGGAGGTAAAACCCGATTCAGACTTTTCCCCTGAATCCACGCCCATGCAGCCTGCGCCTTCGTCGCCGGGCGTGTCGGCTGTCCCACAGTTTCATAGGAACCCCGGGAAATAGGCCTGATCCGGTCGCGCCAGGTTACGGAACCTACCCTTGGCTGTCCCATAGCAATCGAGTAATGCCCGCAAATCCAGTTTGGCCCATAACACCGCCCGCAAAATGGTGAACAGCCGCGTAAAGCTATGCCCCCAGTTGGCCACATAACTCAAGTAACGCAGCAGGAGGTAAACCAGCAGCGCCGTCCACACCTGCCAGCGCACGGCGTTGGCGTTGTGTCCCAGAAAGTCGGCCAGTTGCAAGGTCTGCTTGATCTGCTTGAAAAACACCTCGATCTGCCACCGGCACCGGTAGAGGTCGGCGACGCTGCGCGGACTCCACGTCAGGTTGTTGGTCAGGAACACCATCTCCCGCTCCTCCCCGTCCACCTCCACCAGCGCCACCACCCGGCGCAGCAGTTCCGGGGCCGGCTGGGTGGGGTTGCTCATCTGGATGATTTCATCCCGGAGAATCTTGGGATCGTGGGACGCGGGCATAGCGCCGACCGTGTCATAGGCCAGGTTGTCTTTGGCCCGGGTCACCCAGAAGACGCCGCGTGCATCCAAATCCCGCAGGTGTTCGAAGTCCACATAACCCTTGTCAAACAAGACGATTTCGCCGCTTTTAATCCCGGCGCACAGTTCCCGCGCCCGCTTGTTGTCGTGCTCGCCAGCGGTGTCAACGATGACAAAGCTGGGCAGGAGGCTTTGCAGGTTCAAGCGCATGTGGGTTTTGGCGGCGGCTTTCCGGCGGCGGTGTTGCGCCCAGTCCATGCAGTTGGCCACCAGTTCCATCACGGTGGAGTCCACCACATGAATGGGCACCTTGAACCGAAAGGCCGCGCCCCGGCGGCGGCCCTGGACAAAGCCCGGCGTCGCTTTGCCCAGCTGATCCAACACCTGCCAAAACAGTTGTTCGGCCAGCTCGGCCGGCCGTTCGCGGTTGGCATGGGAAAGTCCATTGCGACTCGGCGGCGTCGCGCCGCGCACGCCCACCAGCGGACCGGAGTGCAATTGCAGGGCATCGCACAGGTCATTCAAGCCGAGACTGTGGCTGAGTTGTCCGTAGAGCAGGCTCACCACATGGCTCCAAGGCGTAAAGCTGCGCGCCTTATCCTCCGCTCCCGTCGTTCGCGCAAGCTGCGGCACCAGAAACGGCGGAATGTAATTGCAAATCTGGCGCAAGATGGTGAAATTGGAACGGGCTGGAGCTTTTTTGAGTTGATTCATCCCTGCCGTGTGGCAGGTGCAAACAAAAAACTCCAGCCTTTTCCCTCAAATCCTGTGGGACGGCTGTGAATAGTTTTGTCTAATTCATTTTGGGCTTTTCTTGTTGGCCTCCACCCTGCGACGTAGGAACACTTTGAAGCCCTGGCGGATATGCCGTCACTAATTAACCGGTGAACTCGGGCGGCGTTTCATTAGCTCGCGTATTGCCATTGAAGCTTTTGAGGTCGCTGCGATTGATTATCTAGTCAAACCGGTCTCCGTTACTGGAAAATTGCAAATCCGGATCTATACGTTCACAGGCGACAGGTTCCAGTACTTGGAGACATCCGAATCCCGTACCAGTGCCCGGTAATGTTTAATCACGACTGCCGGCGAGTTACCCATCTCGCTGGCGGTAAGATTTTCGTCCTTGGTCTTGCCGAGAAAATAACTACCAAAGCTATGACGCATGGCATTATGCGGCCACTGGGCAATTTCTGCGGTTACCGCCAACCGGCGCAAGCGTTCGGAAAACACATCAATACTCTGGTCCGTACAAACACGTCCGACCTTGTCGCGCACCAAATCCAACC
>CAIWHS010000649.1 GCA_903912515.1 uncultured Planctomycetaceae bacterium | reverse complement strand
ATGGCTTGTGGAGCCGGATATTTGCTGGGAACCCATGATTTCAGGGCCTTTGAGACCCGCTGGCCCAATCGGGCGAGCAGTATTCGAACCATCACCAAGGCAGTTGTTTATAGGGCAGATGGGCAGATCAGGATTGAGGTAGAATCAAATGGGTTTCTTTACAATATGGTTCGCGCCATAGTTGGCACTTTGCTACCAATTGGACGTGGCACTGCCAAGCCGGAATCGGTGAAGGCAGTGATTGAGTCGGGCAAAAGATCGGAAGCTGGTTCAAATGCTCCTGCGCACGGGCTTTGCCTGATGCGTGTGACTTATCCGCCGCATCTTAACGAGTGGCATTCTGAAATTTGTGGAATTTAAAAGTGCAACCCCATTATCCGAAGGTGCAAGTGGTTGAGCCCGTCATAGGGCCGGTCAATGCAAAGTGCCGTGTTCCTGGAAGCAAAAGTGTCAGTAACCGTGCCCTTGTGCTGGCGGCCTTGGGGGCAAGCAGGGGGCCGTGTGAACTTAGTGGTTTGCTCCATAGCGAAGATACCGAGGTGATGGTTGAATCGCTTGAGAAGCTGGGCTGGGAGTTAGAAGCCGATTGGGCGAATGCCAGGGCCAAACTTTCATTGGTTGGAAAACGCGAATCTAGCGAATATACGATTCCTTTTGAAAAAGCTGATTTATATGTGGCTAACTCGGGAACCACGATGCGGTTTCTTGCGGCGATGTGTTCGTTGGGGCACGGGGTTTATCGTCTGGATGGTGTGGAGCGAATGCGAGAAAGGCCTTTGGGAGACCTCATCGAGGCCCTTAGCTTGGCCGGTGCCATTGTTGAGTGTGAGGGAAGGGCTGGTTGTCCACCGATTTTGATTAGGGCCAATGGATGGAAAGGCCACAAATTGCTGGTGGGTGGAGGTGTGTCCAGCCAGTTTTTATCTGGATTATTACTTGCGGCCCCGTTTGCTGATTTGGATGTTGAAATTGAAACAACCGGGACCTTGGTCTCCGAACCATATATAGATATGACGGTGAGGATGGTTCGGGATTGGGGCGGGATTATTGAACAATTATCTCCCGGTAAATTCAAAATTCCCAAGCAGGATACTTTTCAGCTTGCCAAATATGACATAGAACCGGATGCTTCCGCAGCAACCTACTTTTGGGCGATTGCCGCAATTACTGGGGGCGAGGTGTTTGTCCCGGGGCTAGGAACTGGAAGCTTGCAGGGCGATGTTGGGTTTGTTGATTGCCTTGCTCAAATGGGCTGCCAAGTAAGTCATGAAGTGGATGGGATTCGGGTCCGAGGGGGTAAATTGCATGGCATTCATGTAGACATGAATGCCATATCGGACACTGTGATGACATTGGCGGCAGTAGCTCTTTTTGCCGAGGGTCCAACGCGGATTGAGCGGGTTGGGCATATTCGCCACAAAGAAACCGACAGGCTTCGGGCGGTTGCCAATGAGTTGGGCCGATTGGGTGCCAAAGTTGAAGAATTGGAAGACGGCATAGTGATTCATCCGGGCCCTTTGAAAGCTGCCCGGGTGCAAACTTACAAAGACCATCGAATGGCAATGAGCCTCGCGTTAGTCGGTCTTCGACTTCCGGGTCTGGAGATTGATGATCCTGGATGTGTGGCCAAGACCTACCCATGGTTTTGGCGGGACTTGGATAAGGCTCTTCGATCAACAAACAACTGAATAACCCAGGTATAAACATGCTTTTTTCAATTGCCTGTGGTAGTTCTGAGATTTGCCTGGATGTCTTTCCAGAAAAATTGGCGCTTGCGTTGCCGGCTGAGTTTTCGGCTGATTGCGGGTTTGCCACGCCTGATTTAGCCTTGGATAATCCGGACGATTATCCAAGACTGGATCAGTGTGTAACACCCGATGACCGGGTTGTTGTGGCAGTGGACCGGATTGGTGACAACTCTATTAGCGAAGCAATTGGTGCTGTTCTATCACGTTTATTTTTTGCCGGATTGAACATAAGCCAAGTTGTTTTGTTGTTTGGAAATCAATTTTCGGAAGGGGCCGAGCAAGCAGTTAAGGGCAAATTTCCAGATTTGAAGGTGAAAAGAAACGATCCGACCATAGTTGAGGACTCCTGTTATCTAGCTACACTTCGTAACGGGAAAAGGATTTATTTGAACCGAGCCCTGCTGGAATCTGATTTCCAGATTTTTATTGGTTCACCATCTAGGGGTATTGATGGCAGTTTGGTTGGTCCGGAGGTAGGCATTTTAGGCGGTTTGGTTGCATCGAAAACGGGTGATCAACCACTTGATAGTGACGAGTTGGAAGAGGCTGCAACATTGTTGGGCGCTCCCTACCTTTTGACGGTTGTAGGCGCTTTGGATAGTACATCAGCCTTGGCAAGAAAAAGGTGGTGGTCGGGAGCATGGCAGTCTGTTCGATCTGCCATGGCTGCCCACAGGGGGATTTGGCGGGCTCGGGCTACCGCGCTCGCGGATGTAGTTCTGGTGGCAACCAGCGATTCGGAGGCAGGGGGT
>CAIWHS010000648.1 GCA_903912515.1 uncultured Planctomycetaceae bacterium | reverse complement strand
CGGCCATGGTTTTGAATCGTGGGACCTGCCCGATGGATTCGATACCTTCGATCTGGCCTCCTCACTCCCGGAGATAGACGCCCTCGAACCCCAAACTCCCGTTAAAGTCCCCGAAGAAGGGGCTACCGCTCAAGCCCCAATCGAGCCACCCAAAGAGCCGGGCCCAGCCGTACTCTCCACCCAGACATCTTTGCCCGATTCTGAAAAACCACCAAATGCCAGGCTTTTGGTGGAGGCCGTTCTGTTCTTGGGCGGTCCCCCCAGACCCGACTCAAGCCTTGCCGAAGCTCTACCTAGCGTCAACCCGGCCGAAATCACCCGCTGTATCCAGCAACTCAACGAAACCTACCAAGCCCAAAACCGACCCTATCGCATCGTTCGCCAAGAGCGTGGCTGGCAAATGCTCCTGCGCCCAGCACACCGTCTGGTCGCCGAACGCCTCCGGGGCGAGGCACCCACCCTTAAACTGGAAGGGTTATTGCTCGAAACCCTTGCAGTCGTCGCCTACCGCCAACCCATTAAACGCGCCGATATCGATGCCCTGCGCGGCAGCGATTCATCCGGCTCTCTCAGGCAACTGGCAAGAATGGGCCTCATACTGGGCGAAGGCTCCCGCGAAACCACATACCGCACCACTCCAGCCTTCCTGAAACTCTTCTCCATCGATCGCCTCGAGGACCTTCCCCGGCCGGTGGATCTGGAAAAGCAGTAGTGGAAGCTCCTCCGTTATCCGGGCTAGAGGAATCCACACATTCCCTTGCTCCTAATTCCTTAAATCTGTATTAATGTATTAATACATTGATAAATGCTGGCTTTCTTATTTTTGAGGTCGTTGCGTTGCACATCCACATCAGCACCCAGGACGGGGTGCCGATCTACCTGCAAATTGTCAGGCAGATCAAGCACCAGGTCGCCTCGGGAATCCTCGCCCCGGGCCGGGAACTCCCTTCCATCCGCGATCTCGCCGAAAAACTCCTGGTCAATCCAAACACGGTGGCCCGCGCCTACCGCGAACTGGAAACCGCTGGTTTGGTGGAAAAACGACGCACAGCCGGAACCTATGTCGCAGAGGGCCCATCCCCTCTCGCCCGGCTCGAGAAACTCCGCGTGCTTTCCGAACGGGTCGACGGCCTGCTCGCCGAGGCCAGCCAGATGCAGGTCCCGCTCGAAGACCTGGTGGAGCTCCTGCACCAGCGCGCCCGAGCGTTCGCCAAAAAACCATCGCTTCAAAATCCGGAGGAACATGCGTCATGAACCTGCCCATCATCGAAATCAGCGACCTGAAACGAAGTTTCGGAAAAAAGCTCGTCCTGGATGGGGTCACCCTTTCCATCCCAACCGGGGGTGTCTTCGGACTCCTCGGGGGTAATGGCGCCGGCAAGACCACGGTGCTCCGCCACACGCTAGGCCTTCTGGCCGCGCAATCAGGGTCGGTGCGGGTCTTCGGCCTCGATCCCGTCGCCGATCCTGTGGGCACCCTGGGCCGGATCGGTTACCTTTCAGAAAATCGCGAACTCCCCGACTGGATGCGGATTCACCAGCTCATCTCCTATTCCCAAGCCTTCTATCCAAATTGGGATCCGGATTACGCCGAATCGCTCAGGAACTTGTTCGAGCTCGATCCCAAGGCATTCGTCCGGACCCTCTCCCGTGGACAACGGGCGAGGGCCGGGCTCCTGGTGGCGCTCGCTCACCGGCCCGACCTACTCATTCTGGATGAGCCATCCTCCGGGCTCGATCCCGTTGTCCGCCGTGACATCCTTGGCGCGATCATCCGCACCATCGCGGATGAGGGCCGCACGGTCCTCTTCTCCTCCCACCTGCTGGACGAGGTCGAGCGGGTCGCCGACCGGATCGCTATTCTGCACCAGGGTCGCATCCAGCTTTGTGCGGGGATGGACCAAGTCCTCTCCGGACACAGGCGCGTCCATCTGCGCCTCTCCTCGGCGGTTTCCCACTTCCCCCCGACGGGAATCTGGATACACGCCGAGGGTTCCGGCCACGACTGGTCCATGGTCGCCGAGGGCGATATCCAGAACATCAGCGAGGCCGCTTCCCGCCTTCAGGCCGAAATCTTGAAGGTGGAACCGATCAGCCTAGATGATATCTTTGTCGCGCGAACCGCCGGAAAACTTTTGGCCGCGGGGGTGCGCTCATGAACCCGTCCCCCTGGAATGTGACAAGGGTCCTGCTTGCGGACATGTTCCGGAGAAGCTGGATCTTCCTGGTCCTCGGGTTTGTTGGGGCACTCTCGCTTCCCCTGTTCATCCTGGGAGCGCTCAGGGCCAAGGGCGCCCTCATCGTCGAGGATCCGGCGATGATCCTCATTCATTTCACTTTCGCCCAAATCACGGGCATGGCTTTCGGCGCCACCGTCCTGCATGCGGCCGGGGCCCCCTCGCGATTGTTTACACTCCCGCTGTCAAACCCGACCATCCTGTTTTTCCAAATGGTCCCAGCCACCCTTTTGGTGTTCGGGCAGACCATGGTTTCTGTCTGGATCCAGAATGTCCTGCTAGGACTCGATTGGCCGCTCCTTGGCAACGCCCTGGCTTTTGGAATGATCTTCGCCACCTTCCAGTCCTTTATGACCTTGTTCCAGAAATCCACGCTGATGGTCCCAGCGCTGGGCGGCGCCCTGGTCTTGGAGAGCCTATGGGTAAAGAGCCGCCACGGGCCGATTTTTTCCCTCCCGACACATTATTGGACCACGGTCACATCCCTGGATTGTGTACTGTTTGCAACAGTCATGGCCCTCTGTTACGCCATCGGCTTGAAGGGTATCGCCCGCGCCCGCTGTGGCAATGAGATCCAGACCGGCTTGCTGGTCTATTTGTCCAATACTATCTCTGATCTGTTCGGCAGGAATGCGATGGTTTTCCGGAACGCCGTTCAGGCTCAAAGCTGGTTCGAGTGGACCCTGAAAGGCCTGACTTTCCCGGCCATAGTACTCATGGTGGTGCCGACTACGGCCGTGCTCTGGCTATTCACCGACAACACGATCAACAACTTGGTGGATACGATTCGGGTGGAAGGGTGGATGATGTCTGCCGCCGCCATGATCGGGGGAATCATTCTGGGGAACATGGGATCGTCCGACGCCTCCATGGCCATGAGCCCGTTCCTGGCAACCAAGCCCCTGGCCACGGTCGCATGGTCACGGCTTCTTCTGGCCACGGCCTTCCGCTCCCTGGTGTGGGGGGTTCTGATCTGGGTCGTGGTCTATCTTCTGACCTTGGTCGGGCGCGAGCTGGCCGGACCAAGTCATCCGCCCGATCCGTTCGTCTGGTGGCATTTTCCAGGGCAAATTTTGGCCGCATGGACAGCCATGACCCTCGGACTTTGTCTTTCCCTCTCGGGTAAACTGGTCTACCCGAAAATACTGGGGGGAATCTATTGCGGCTGGCTGGTCACAGCGATGGTCGTGCGGGGCCTGACACCCGCCTGGTTCGCTGATTTTTTCACGGCTTTCACTTTATCCGGATGTGGAATAGTGCTCTTTCTAATTACAATGTGGGCATGGGGATTGGCGTTGCGCAGGCGCATGGTGGACGGTCGCCAGGCGACCCTTGCCGGACTGGCGCTTTTGGCCCTAGTCCTTATCGCCCGGTGGCAATTGAACCACGAAGCTATTTCTCCGGGGGCCTCACGGATCCAACTATTCCTGCTGGTCTCAGGGGTGTTATCCCTGGCGGTGTTCCCGTTTGCCGCCGCCCCACTCGCACTGGCATCCAACCGGGCCCGGTAGGGGGCCGCCCACCCCCCCCGTCACTTCACCCGCGTCATCGTGAAAGTGCCGCTGTCCTTCGCCGAATTGAACACCGCATAAAACTGGCCGTCCTTCACCGTGGCGCTGGTGCTGAAGGTGCCAAATAGCGGCAAACGCTGACTGCCCTGCAGGTGCGTGCCGTTGCCGTCCACCGCCACCACTTCCAGTCGGCTCTTGTAAATAAAGGGCACTACTTTGGCGAAACGGCCTCGAAAGTGAACCACCACTCCGTTGCCCTGTTGGTCAATGCGCGCATTCAAGGGACCGTTGTGGCCGTTGTCAGCGCTGGTCCAGTTCCCCCTCCATTGGCCAGCCAATGGCTCATCCGCTCGACCATTTACCGTCACACAGGCCAGCACAATCATTGCGCCAAATCGCTTCAACATGGTCTTAATCTCCCATACCATCTCAATCGATGATCTTGTTGATCGGGTATTCAACGATCCCTCGCGCACCTGCTTCGCGCAATTGCGGCACAATGTGGCGAACCGTCTCCTCCGACAAGATGGTGTTCACATCAACCCAATCCGGATCTGACATGGAGCTTATAGTGGGAGTCTGCAGCGCCGGCAGCACCTTCAGCACGCTTTCCAGGCTCTTCCTGGGCACATTCATCATCAGCCCCACCTTGCCCTCTGCGGCCATGGCGCCCTTCAGCATCATGACGATGTTTTCCATCTTGCGCCGCTTGAACGGGTTTTTCAGGGCCTCATTGTTCGCGATGAACCGCGTGGTCGATTGCAACAGCTCATCCACGATGCGCAGGTTGTTCGCCCGCAGCGAACTGCCCGTTTCCGTCACCTCCACAATCGCATCCGCCAACCGGGGCGGCTTCACCTCGGTGGCACCCCAACTGAACTCCACATGCGCCTTCACCCCGTGCCGCTCCAAATACCGCTGGGTGATATTCACCACCTCCGTGGCTATCCGTTTGCCTTCCAAATCCTTGGGCCCACGAATAGGCGAATCCTCGGGTACTGCCAGCACCCAGCGCACAGGCCGCCGGCTCACCTTGCTAAACACCAACTCCGTCAGCTCCGTCACCTTCGCATCGTTCTCCAATACCCAGTCGTGACCGGTCAGACCACAGTCCAAAAGACCGTCCTGCACATAGCGCGGCATCTCCTGGGCCCGAAGCAGCGTGCACTGAATCTCCGGATCATCGATCCCCGGGTAATAGCTCCGCTGGGCAAAAGTCACCTTGTAACCCGCCTTGCGAAATAGCTCCCCTGTCGCCTCCTGCAAACTGCCAGCTGGCAAACCCAGCTTTAAAATACCCTTGTCACCATCAGATGTATTGCTCATATATCTTCCGTGTTTTCAAAAACCATGAGGCTATCTTGAGGCGGCCTCAATCAAACCTGGGGTCCCAAAAAAATCTAATCAAAAAATCCAACCCAGGCCCTGCTAATAGGTCAGCAGACTATGCACCAGATGTCCATGCAGGCGCTTGCGGCCTTCCAAAAAGGCAAGTTCCATCACGAACGAATAAGCCGCCACGCGCGCACCAGCCCGCTCTACCAGCTCCGCCGCTGCGGCCATGGTTCCGCCTGTCGCCAAAACATCGTCGATCAGCAGCACCTTCTGCCCAGCAACCAGCGCATCCGTATGCATATGCAACTCGGCATGGCCATATTCCAGGTCATACTTCACCGCGTGGGTGGTATGAGGCAGCTTGTTGGGCTTTCGCAGCAAAACCAAAGGTTTTTTCAGCATCAAAGCCACCGGAGCTGCAAAAATAAAACCCCTCGCCTCCGCCGCCGCCACAGCGTCCACTTCATTGCCCGGCATTTTAAAGGGGGCAGCCATCTGCTCGCAGCAGTACTGCAATGCCTCCGGATCCCCCAAAAGTGGCGATATATCCTTAAACAAAATGCCGGGTTTGGGGAAATCGGCAATGTCTCGAATGCGGCTGGCCAGGTCCATAGGTATGGCGGTCCTTGTCCACTTGGTGTTAGCTTGATTTTCCAAGGCTTTTCTTAGCTTTCCGGTGCGCTAAGGCAATGTGCCAGCCCCCCGAAAGCCTTGGGCCCCCCGATAAGTCAGGGGCTCCCAAGCAACATCTCAAGGGGATGGATACGGTGGCCGAAGCAATTGCCAATGGTTTATTGAGTGACTTGGCCTGGCGTGGATTGATCGCCGATTCAACGCACCCCGTCGAATTGGCACAAGCCTTGGACAATGGCCCCATCACCCTCTACTGCGGCTTCGACCCCACAGCCGACAGCCTCCATGTCGGAAGCCTCATTCCCCTAATCACCCTGCGGCGATTCCAGCTGGCCGGCCACCAACCCATCGCCCTCGCCGGCGGTGCCACAGGCATGATCGGCGATCCCTCGGGTAAATCCACGGAACGCTCCCTGCTCGATTCCGATAGCCTCGCCAAAAATGTCGCAGGCGTCCGTGCCCAATTGGCCAAATTACTCGACTTTTCCGCCAAAAAACCCGCCCTCCTCCTCGATAACCATGCCTGGATCTCACCCTTCTCTTTCCTCAACTTCCTCCGCGATGTGGGCAAACTTTTCAGCGTCAACCAAATGTTGGCCAAAGAATCCGTCCGTGCCAGACTCGAAGACCGCGAAACCGGCATCAGTTACACCGAATTCTCCTACATGCTTCTCCAGGCATACGACTTCTACCACCTCCGTGCCAACCACCAGTGCCTACTGCAAATCGGCGGCACCGACCAATGGGGCAATATCACCGCCGGTATCGACCTCGTCCGCAAAAAAAACGCCGGTGAAGCCTACGGGCTCACACTCCCCCTCCTCACCAATGCCGATGGCACCAAGTTCGGCAAAACTGTCGCGGGAGCCATCTGGCTCGACCCCAAACGCACCTCCGTCTACCGCTTCTACCAGTTCTGGATCCGCGTCGATGACCGCGATGTCATCAAGTTCCTCAAACTCTTCACCTTTCTCAACCAATCGGAAATTGAGGCCCTCGAAGTCGCCCACAGCACCCGCCCCGAGGCGCGCGAGGCACACACCGCACTGGCCCGCTCCATGACAGACCTCCTGCACGGCGAAACAGCTCGGCTCGAGGCCGAAAAAGCCACCAAGGTGCTGTTTGGCGGCGGGCTCGAAGGCTTGTCTGAGGCCATATTTGCCGACTTGGCAGGCGAAATCCCCGCCTTCACCCTCCCAGCCCTAGATCCCGGCCTTCCCTTGGTTGAGGCCCTGGTCATCGCCGGCCTTGCCACCAGCAAGGGCCAAGCCCGCAAAGACATCGAAGGCGGCGGCGTTGCCATCAACAATCAACCCGTTCCAAGAGACCAAGCACAGCGGCCTCTCACCCAAGCAGACCTGCTCTTCGGCCGGCATATCCTGCTCCGCAAGGGCAAGCGGAACTATGCTCTGGGTACTTTGACCACCGTTTAGCACGCTTTTACTTTTTTTGGCCCTATTCAGGGGTTAGAATTACCCAGGACCGGTTTGCTGTTTCCAAAACCGGAAGGGGAGCTTCACTTATGGATCGCCGCCAGCACCTGCACACTTTCGCATCCCTCGGCTTGCTGGGCCCAACCCTCCCAGCCAGCGCCGCTCTCGCACAAGATGCCAAACCCGACCGCGTCAAATTCAACACCTACGATGGCGTCACCCTCGAAGGCTTTTTCTACCCAGGCAGTTTGGGCAAAAAAGGCAGCACCTTCCTGTTTTTACACCAACCCAAAACCGGCTCCGCTGCCCAAGAAGGCTGGGGCAGTCTGGCAGACGCCTTGACCAAACAAGGCCACTCCTGCCTGATTTTCGATTTCCGCGGCCACGGCAACAGCACCTCCGTCTCCCCCGATTTCTGGAACCTCAACGACGATTTCGTCACCGGCCTCCCAGGTCATCCCCATAACAAATTACTCGGCCAAACCGCCGCCACACGCAAATCTCCCAACATCAGTGCCAGCGCTTTCCCTCCCAAATACTTCTACACCCTGGTCAACGACATCGCCGCCGCAAAAATGTTCCTCGACGAACGCAACGACAAAGGCGATTGCAACACTTCCAGCCTCTATGTGGTAGCCGAAGGCGAGGCCTGCGCTCTGGCTTCCCTGTGGATGGCCAGCCAGTTCAGCCTCAAAAAGGTCGATATCGCCTCCAGTGGACCACGCATCAGCGGCACCGCTTTCAGGCCTCGTATCTCCCAAATCGAACGCATCACCAAAACCTATCCAGCCGAAGGGCTCGACCTACTGGCTGGCATCTGGCTCAGCTACAAGCCTTCAATCGCCGGCTTGGTGGCACCTGTCGATCGTTGGATCAAGGAAATCTCCCTCGCCCGTGGCAAATACCGTACTCAAATGATGTTTGTCTACGGCGCCAAAGACACCGAAACAAAAAACCACTCAAAGCGCTACTTGGCATCCATTCGCCCAGGCTACGACCCCGACAAGGCCGCAAAAGATTCAAAACCCGGCGACAAACCCGCCAACAAGCCTCCCGTCAAAACCGCCAGCGACCAACTTTACACCCTGGGCATCGCTATCCCAGACTGCAACCTCTCTGGCATCAAGCTGCTGCGACCCGAATTCTCCACCACCACCAGCATCGCCGAATATGTCACCAAATTGGGAGAGGCCCGCACCATCTCCGAGTCCGTCCAGCGCAACAACCGCTCAGCCTCAATGATCTGGCAACAGCAAGCCAACGGCCCCGTTTTGGTTGCCAAAATGGAAGGCGAATCAATGCTCCGCGCCACTCCCATCCAACTCTGGGGTGCTCCTGGACTGTGACCGTTCCTATCGCTGGTTTGGTCCTCTGCGGCGGTGCCAGCCGCCGCATGGGCCAATCCAAAGCACATCTCCAAATCGATTCCATCTCCTTGCTGCAAAAAGCTCTGAACGCCTTACTGGGTGCCGGCTGCCACCCTTTAGCCGTGGCATGCGCACCCGGCCAAATTTTGCCCAAATTATCAGATAATAATTATAAAATAATAATATCAGAAGATATAGTTAAGCGCGCTGGCCCATTGGCTGGGTTGCAGTCCGGCCTCGCGGCTTTACAACCTCACGCACAGTTCGCCTGCGTCATCCCGTGCGATCTCCCGTGCATAACCCCTCAGGCCATCACCAGGCTACTCCTCGTCGCCCAAAGCCCCGCCGGCACCATACCCGTCTGCCTGCGCCAATCGGGCCATATCAACCCCCTGGTGACCGTTTACCCCTGTGCCTGGCATGCCAAAGCCGCCACTCTGCTCCAACAGAACCAAACCAAGGCCTTGGGCATGCTGGAAAATGTTGCTAATTTGGCCTTTTTAGATGAGCCCGAAAACGAAACCGCATGGCTCGATTGCGATACCCCAGAAGCATTCACAGCTATCCTTACACAACCGCAAAATTGAGGGGAAAACCTGTCTGATACCTGTCATTGTCTGACACCCTGCGTCGGCTACTCACACCCCATTGCCCACAAGCCAACAGCTTCCTGCACAATCCTTCCGCTCCAGACAATAAACTGACACCTTTTCCCCCTGGACATGACGGTTTGTAAATTCTTTTTCCTCAGTCACTTACGGATCGTCGATACCCCTGTGTTCATGACTTCAAACCTGCTAGAATATCCATCACCAAGTAATAGATAAATTAGATTTGGAAGAAGAGATCCAAGACGATCGTAAACCAGAACGGTATCAGGCCAATTCCAGACAGCGGAGCGAATAGCGCATGAAAGTGATTTGCCAGCGTGAGGGGCTACTGCAAGCCTGCCAGTTGGCTTCCATGGTTTTGCCAACTCGGGACATCAAACCCGTTTTAAAAAACCTGAAGTTCACTGCGGAACTCGGTCAGGCCACAATTTACGCCACTGACCTCGAACTTGGCCTGAAGGTTGAAGTGGCAGGTGTCACAGTTGAATCACCAGGCGTTGCGCTGCTACCTGCTACCCGGGTTATCCAAATCCTGCGCGAAGCTCGCGTTGCTGAAATGGAACTCGAGGTCACAGGTCACGAAGTGGTCCTCCGCGGTGGCAGTCTCGAATACGAAATGCCCATCGAAGATGCCGCCCAATTCCCCGACCCTCCCGAGTTCCCTTGGGACGAAGCTGCCGAAATCACTGCCGGCCCTCTCAAAGACATGATTCGTCGTACCGCCTTTGCCTGCGCCACAGAGGTGGCCCGGTACACCATGACAGGCCTCCTCTGGGAAACCACAACCGACGGTGCGGTTCGTCTCGTCGCCACAGACGGCCGCCGTTTGGCCATGACCACCGGACCCAAACTGAACAAAGGCAAGGCCCAGTCTGTCGTGGTGCCGTCCAAGGCCATGAACACCCTCGAGCGCTGCCTTCCAGACGATGAAGAAGAGGTCCAGGTAGGCCTCGAGCCCCGCCAAGCCGCTTTCAAAACCGGTCGCGTCACTCTCACCACACTGCTAGTCGAAGGCCGCTTCCCGGATTACAAGGCCGTCCTGCCCAAGCGCGAGGATATCAAGGCACGCATTCCACTCCATGCAGGAGCTTTCACATCCGCCATCCGTCAGGCCGCCATCATGATCGATGACGAAACCCGAAGGCTCAGCCTCAAATTCGCCCCCGGCATGCTCACACTCTCCGCTCGCAATGCCAACTCCGGCCGCAGCCGTGTCGAATTGCCACTCGAATATGCAGGCGCACCCATCGAGACCTTCTTCAACCCCAATTACCTGCTCGACATGCTCAAGCAATACCCGCCAGACACCTCCATGGAAATCGAACTGATCAGCGGCGCCCACCCAGCATTGGTCCGTGCCGGCGACGATTACCAGTACCTCATCATGCCTCTGACATGATCCAACAAGATTGGTTGATCTCGGTTCTTTCAGGAGGATGGATTTGCACCGCAACCCGATCCGTATTGAAAAACCACACCCAGGACCCGAGGCCTTGGCCGAGGTCCTCGCTCAACTGTTTGTCGCCCGTGGTTGGGGCAAAAGAACCGAGCGGTCAGCCTTGGAAGATGCTGTGAAAACCGCGATCAAAGCCACCGCAGGCGAAACCATGCTGCCTCTCGTCAGCCCGGGCAAACTCTTCAAGGGAACACTCGAGCTCTGGGTGAAAGGATCCGCTGCCTTGTCCGAATTGTCCGGCTTCCATCAGTCCGCCTTGCTCACAGCTTTGCAGGCTGCCCACCCGGTACCTGAAATCAAAAAAGTGCGCTTCAAGAATCTCGCCGATGCCCCGGCGCCCAAACGAGCCGCGCCAAAAAAGCCAGGCTAGCTCAGCTCCTGTACTGCCAATCCCGATGAAGATCACACGATAAAAGCGACTGTCCACAATCACGAAGGAATCGAAAATGACTGACCAGCCAACCAATGCCGACAAAACTCCGGAAATCGACGCCAACCATGTTTCAGCCGACTACGATGCCGGAAGCGTCCAGGTCCTGCGCGATGCCGACCACATCCGCCGCCGTCCGGGAATGTACATAGGCGACATTTCCACCAGTGGCCTACACCACCTGGTCTACGAACTGGTCTACAACGCCGTTGACGAACACCTCGCTGGCCACTGCAAGGTCGTCGTCGTTCAAATCGATGTCGACAACTCCATCCTCGTCCTCGACGATGGCCGCGGCATCCCGGTTGATATGCATCCCCAAGCGGGCAAGCCCACACTCGAGGTGGTCATGACCACCGTCGGGGCCGGAGCCAAATTCGACAAAAGCACCTACAAAACCTCTGCCGGTCTGCACGGCATGGGTGCCAAGGCTGTGACCGCGCTTTCCAAATGGACTGTCGCCACGGTCCGTCGCGATGGTCGAGCTCACCAACAGCGTTACGAAAAAGGCGTCGCGGTCACCGAGGTACAGGACATCGGGCCCGCCAAGGGCAACGGCACACAGGTTCAATTCCTGCCAGATACCGAAATCTTCGGCGACCTGAAATTCGATTTCGACACCATGGAAAATCGCCTCCGCGAGCTGGCTTTCCTCAACCGCGGACTCGAGTTCCATCTAAAAGATCTCCGCACCGGCCGCGAAGAAACCTACCACTACGACGGCGGTGTTTCCGAATATGTCATCTGGCTTAACCGTTCAGAAGAGGTCATCCACCAGCCCATCTATGTCAACCGCATGATGGACCACATCAAGGTCGAGGTCGCACTTCAGTTCACCACCAGCGACGACGAACGCGTCCGCTGCTACGCAAACAACGCACACAACCCCGTGGGTGGCACCCACCTCACCGGGTTTCGCTCCGCCATCACCCGTAGTCTCTCCAAATACGGCGAAAAAGAAGAACTTTTCAAGAATGTCAAACCTACCGGAGAAGATTTCCGCGAAGGCGTCACCGCCGTCATCTCCATCGGTCACCCCGAACCACAGTTCGAGGCACAAAACAAAATCCGCCTGCTCAATGCCGATGTCGAAAGCGCCGTCGAACGCGCATTAGGGGAGGAAATATCTAAATACCTTGAGGAACATCCTAAAGATGCACAGCGCATCATGAAGAAGGTCCTCCTCGCAGCCGAGGCGCGCGAGGCTGCTTCGCGCGCCCGAAAGGCACTCAAAGAGCGTCGAAGCATTCTCGGCGGTGGTGGCTTGCCTGGCAAATTGTTCGATTGCACCAGCCGCGACCCCGCTGAAAGCGAACTCTTCCTCGTCGAAGGCGATTCGGCAGGCGGCTCCGCCGAGGCTGGACGCAACCGCCGTGTTCAGGCGGTTCTACCCTTGCGCGGTAAACCACTCAATGTTGAGAAGGCCCGTCTCGAAAACCTTATCAACAACACCGAAATCAGCTCCCTCATTTCGGCCATAGGTGTTGATATCGGCAACGAGGCCGATTACCCGGCCGTCAAAGAGAGACTTCGCTACAACCGCATCATCATCATGACCGATGCCGATGTCGATGGTCAGCACATTCGCACCCTGCTGCTCACATTCTTCTACCGCCAAATGAGCCACCTCGTCGCGCAGGGACACATCTATGTCGCCCGTCCGCCTCTGTACAAGGTGACACAGAAAAAACAGGCCCGCTTCGTTGCCACCCGCGAGGAAATGGCCACCGAACTCCTCGATCGCGGCCTGAAAGATGCCGTACTCGAGGCCCATCCCCGAAAAGGCGGCATGCCCACCGAGATCACAGGCGAAAGGCTCGCTGGTGTCATGAAGTTCGCCGCCAAGCTCGAGGAATCGCTGCAACTCCTCGAAAAACGCGGCCTAACTCTGGGAGTTTTCCTCGCCAAATTGACTAAGGAAGGCCTCCCTGCCTTCAAGGCTGTCGCTGCTGGACAGGAAAATTGGCTCTACAGCCGTGCCCAGGCAGCCACTTGGCGCGAGGAGATGCAAAAAAAACTCGGCCGTGAACTCGTGGTGGGCGATGCCGGCTCCTCAGGACCCGACATCTTCTACTGCCAGGAAATCCACGAAGTCCACGACATCAACAAGGCTCTCCTACAATTCGACCCCTATGGCTTCGAACCCTCCGATCTGATCCCGCCTCAAAGCGTGGCCGGTCGCGAGCCTACACCCCGCCTCGTCTTGATTTCCGGCGAAAACCGCAAACCTCTGGTTACCCTCCGCGATCTGGTGCAAGAAATTCGCCGCATGGGCGAAAAGGGCCTTCATGTCACCCGTTTCAAAGGGCTGGGCGAGATGGACCCAGAAGAACTGTGGGAGACCACCCTCGATCCCGCCAAGCGCACTCTCATGCAAGTCAAGCTCGAAGACGCGGCCGAGGCCGATGAGATGTTCCGCACACTCATGGGCGACAAGGTCGAACCCCGCCGCGATTTCATCAACAAGCACGCCCTGCTGATGGAAGAAATCGACTACCACGGCTCCTAAGGCTTTCTGCCTTCTAGGCCATCGCGCCCATGACAAGGGCGCTGCCAATGCAATAAAAAAGCCCCTCAGCATCTGCTAGGGGCTTTTTTATAGTTTAATATAACCGGTCTCCTTGCTTACCACCCGCTAGCCATTCACCTTGACTTCAAGCCCAGTCTGCCTTTGCATCAATTCCTTGTATTCCAAGTGCCTTTCAAAATTAGGCTCAATCACATCCCCCAACTCCGGTTCCCAACCCATTTTCACTCCCAAGGCTTCCAAGGCCAAAAGTGCCATACCCCTCCCGGTAGCTTCCGGCTCCAGGCAAGGATGAATCGCCACACCCATGGCATCAGCCAAGGCCCGCTGCCATGCCCTCGAGGCTAGCAATCCACCGCTAGCAGTCACTTTCGGATTTTCACCCACGATCGGTCGCATCAACTCAAAAAGGCGTGCCAATCGACACGCGACCCCCTCTATGGCTGCCAAAACCACATCCATGCCGGTGGTCGCCAGACTAATCCCACCAAGCGTTCCCCGGGCCGCATCATTCCACCCCGGTGCTCGCTCCCCAGCTAGCAAGGGCACCAACACCAATCCACCTTGCCCGGGCCTGCGGTCTTTTATCGCGTCTTCCAAAGCGGTTCCGGGTTGAATGCCCGTCAAACGACAAGCCCAATCAAATACCCCGCCCCCCTCCGTCAAGGCTCCACCCACCAAGGGGCGGTTTGCGTCAACCTGATATTGCCACAGGCCCAAGGGCAATTTCAAAGGTTCCCCCCTGGCAACAACCCGCATCGCGCAGGTGGTCCCCAAGGTTACCGCCAAAGTGCCAGGCTGGTGCGCTCCACCTCCCACATTGGCCGCCGCCCCGTCAATGACCGGGCTGAACCAAGGCACGCGCGCCAGGCTCGGCCACCGCTTCGAAAAGGTTTCCCAAAGCCCCTGCCTGGCATGGGCAAAATCATTCAGCCCCGGCAATTGTTCAGGGCACAGCCCCAGTCTTTCCATCCATACCGGGTCATATGTTTTGGTCCGCCGGTCTAGTAAACCGGTCCACGACATGGCCGAAAGGCTGGCCATCTCGCCTCCCGCCCCAAACCACTGACGCATCAGCCAAGTGCCCACAGGCCAAAACCGCGCCTTGCGCAGCTCCCTGTTTTCACCTAATAAAAAAGCTAATTGCGCTGGCCAATAACTGGCATGCAGCCTCACACCCGTGCGGTCATGCTCGTGTGTCTCGTCCAGGGTCTTCCGCCAACTCCCGGCTTGGGCCGACCCCCGCGTGTCCGCGTAACACAGCACATCAGATACAGGTGCTCCGCTTCCATCCACCGCAAGCAAGCTGCTGCCAAAACTGTCGATCGCCACGCCCGCAATGTTGCTTGCTTCCACCCCTAAAGAATCGAGCGCGGTGTCAATTGCCCGGTTACACGCCTCCAGCACTTCCTTCGGGTTGAAAACTGCCCGCCCATCATCTCCGGCCTTCAGTGTTGCCAAAGACTTTCCAATCCCCCGACCGCCCAAAACTCGCGCGTTGCAGTCGCGCACAACTGCCCGCACCGACGAACTGCCGATGTCTACCGTCAAAATCCAAGGCGTGCAATCTGGCCCACTCACTTACCCCACCGCCTTCACACAAGCGTCCAGCACCGCCATGCGCACAGCCAAGCCGTTTGTCACCTGGTCAAGCACAGCGCTCGACGGGCCATCAGCCACCTCGGGCGTCAGCTCCACCCCACGATTGATCGGTCCCGGCGCCAGTACCAGCACGCCCTGCCGGGCACGCGCCAGACGCTCTTTGGTAACTCCATACAGATGAAAATATTCGCGAACTCCCGGAAAGTTCGGCCCCTTCTGCCGCTCAAACTGGATCCGCAGCACATTCAACACATGGCATTCCGGCAAAATACGGTCCAGATCGTGCGCCACCTCCACACCCATCGCGCAAATCTCGGGTGGCACAAGCGTTGGCGGCCCACACACGATCACCCGAGCACCAAGCTTCAAAAGCCCGTGAATGTTGCTACGAGCCACCCGGCTATGCCGTATGTCACCCACCAAAGCCACTGTCAAACCCTCAATCCGCCCCAACCGCTGGCGAATGGTCAACAAATCCAATAAACCCTGCGTCGGGTGCTCGTGAGCACCGTCTCCAGCATTCACCACCCCCGCACGCAAATGCTGGGCCAACAAATGTGGCGTACCTGGGCACGAATGACGCACCACCACCATATGAATGCCCAAGGCTTCAATGTTCCGTGCCGTGTCCACAAAGGTTTCACCCTTGCTCACACTCGAACCGCCCACAGCGAAATCAATCACCTCCGCACCCAATCGCCTTGCCGCCAACCCAAAACTCACCCGCGTCCGTGTGCTGTTTTCAAAAAACAGGTTCACCACAGACTTGCCCGCCAAATCTGTCCGCTTCGCGCCAGGGTCCTTGCAACTTGGCAAGAAACTGTCCGCATGGTCCAAAAGCGAAACAATTTCAGCCGCTGTCAGCTGTTCCAATCCCAGCAAATGACGGTGCGTCCAAGGAGAGGTGAGGGCCATGCGAAATTCCCGGGGGGTCTAATTGGACGCCAATTTCTCAATTCTTTCTAAATATCACCCTAGGATTCTCCTACCCCCTACTCGACCTGTTCTTTTGTACACTATAATAAAGTATGGGAAGCAGAAGACCAACAAAACCCATTCTCACACAGGGACTGCAGGCCCTGTCGTTGACCAATCCGTGGATCTGGCTGCCGGTCCACGGGGCGGCTTGCCAGGTGCCCTTCAACAGGCGCACCAGGCCAATCGGTTGGTTGGTCCTTCATGCCCGGCGCAAACGCGCCAATCGTTCGCCAGTTTTGCGCGAGATTCTGGCAAACCGAGGAAATTTACCCACCCCTCGGCTTCGCGGTTTCCCATCGGGTTTTGGGGGTCTTGCTGGCGCTGTTTCTTCCGGGTGCGTGCTATCCGGTCGAATAGACCCAACAAAAACCGTCTTGGCAGGCACGATTGCCAAGGCGGTTGCCAGATGCTTGCATCGGGCACAATTCAGCGCCTTTTTTCCGGTCCGTCCCGTTCCATGGCGGGACTGGCCCGGCTTTTTTGTCGGTTGAATGGCTCGAGTGGCGCGGGGGTGAAGCTATTCCGGCAGTCGAATGGCTGGAGCCAAATGGGCTGGCAGCCCGCCAATCCCCGACCGCTTGGCCAAATCGGGGGCAACCATGTCTTCCACACGGTTGACTTCCAATACCCGTGGGTCTGGCTCGCGCAGGTCCCACACAATTCCAAACAGCCGCAACACGCGCAGCGTGTCGTGCGCAGCGTCCATCTCACCCGGGAAAAATCCCATCCGCGCGCTGCCCGGGTGGTGGTGGTGATTGTTATGCCATGCCTCGCCCATGAACAACAGGTGCAGCGCGGCAATATTGTGGCTGGTGTCCGCCAAGTCAAAACGCCGGCGGCCCCACCGGTGCGCCAGCACATCCAGCAAAGACTGGCCATGAAATATCAACACAGTCGAAAGGCCAAATCCCAAGCCCAAAAACGCGTACAAACCAGGCAGGCCTGCCACCAGCCAGCCGGCCGCAGCGCAAAAGCCTGCCATCAACACGCTGGGCAACAGCCAAAAACGGTTCAGCCACACCTGCTCAGGGTGCTTGGCAAAATCCCGCATGCAATTCAGGTCGGTGACCCCGTTTTCCCAAACCAACAGCCAACCCAGATAATTGTGCCAAACCCCGTCCACAGGCCGGTGAATATCCTCAGGCTTGTCAGAGGTCCGGTGGTGGTTCCTGTGGTGCGCCGCCCACCACAGTGGGCCCCCGCGCAAACCCGTCGAGCCCAATGCCCCCAAAATAAAGGCGAAAGCCCGGCTGGTTTTAAAAGCATGGTGGCTAAAATAACGGTGAAAGCCCGCAGTGAAACCAAATCCGCGAACGAATATCAACAAACCGCACAATACCAACGAGGCTGCCAGAACCCCCCAGCTTGCAGGCGCAAGCAAAGGCAACGCCACCAACAAATGGCATGCGACCAAAATGGGTACCAGCCATAGGCCCGTTCCACCCTGTCGAACCACCGTTGGCCTGGTCGCAGGCGGGGCTATCATCTGATGCCTGGTGCTGGGTGCTGGGGGTGGTGTTACAGATTTTTGCAAAGCAGCGTTTCCTGGGCTTCATCAGCATCCCCAATTTTTTAGGCAATGCTCATGCGTCAAAATTATTTTAGCAACTGAAAGAAGCCCTAGTCCCTTTTTCATACGCTCATCTGACAGAATTAGAACACGGCATTACAGTTACGCACTTTCTGGAAATCACAGGCACCCCTTGACCACCTCCCAAATGCACCTCATACAAGGCAGGTTTTTATGACTATCCCAACCCGGCACGCTGTCGTCACAGGGGCAACACAAGGCATAGGGCTCGAAGCCGCAAAGGCTTTACTCCACATGGGCTGGCAGGTGACTTTGGTGGGTAGAAACTCTTCCGCACTCGCTACCGTCTCGGCCAATCTCAAACAACCAGACCGCGTTACCACCCGCGTCGCCGATCTGTCCCTACTCCGTCAAACCCGCAAATTGGGCGACGATTTGCTCCAAGCCGCTCAGCCTATCCACGCTCTCATTAATAATGCCGGGGCCTATTTCAACCCCCGACAGCTCACAACCGAGGGGGTCGAGGCCACCTGGGCCCTCAACCACCTGTCACCCTTTGGCCTCACCCAAACAGTCGAACCACTCCTCCGGGCAGCCGCCACACCCGATAATCCAGCACGCGTCGTGGTGGTCAGTTCCAACGCCCATACCATGGCTAAAAAACCACCCCGCGATGACCTCGAGTTTGCAATTGGCTACAAGGCCATGCAGGCCTATGCCCGCAGCAAACTGGCAAACATCTGGTTTGTCCGCGAGCAAGCCAACCGTTGGGCCCAGACAGGCAACCCAGCCATCACCATCAATGCCGTTCATCCAGGTATAGTCGGCACCCGCTTCTTTCGCGGCAACGGCTTCTTTGGCTGGTTCTGGCGTACCCTGCTCGACCGCGTTGCCATTTCGCCCGCTCAAGGGGCCCAGGGGTTGCTCCGCCTCGCGACTGACCCATCTCTTGCTGCGGTAACGGGCAAATATTTCAGCCAAATCACCGAAAAAGAGCCCGCACCTTTGGCCAAAGACGCCTTTTTGGCCCAACAGGTTTGGCAAGCAAGCGACAAACGCTGGCGTGAGGTCACAGCTTGAAAATGAAAATCAAAAAAGAAGAGAGGCCGGGCAATGTTGCCCGGCCTCTCGCAAAAACTCAGGTATACTGCGGCGAATCCAAAACCCGGAAGCGGCCCAGCCGATCCGTTGAGTGGTCAGAGACTCCCTTCCCCCGCCAGGGAAGCCCATCACCCTCCCGCACGAAGGAGATGGGACCGAAGACACCCGTCATTGTCCGAAAGAGCAGAGAGCCTGCTCCCCCTACGGACAACAGTCTGATAGCTACCTGGTTCCAACCAAATCAATGCGAACCTACCCATAAAAAACCAAATTCTTACAAAAAAAAGATTTATACCCATTCATCTGCCATACTAGCTTGCCCAAAACTCCCAATATGAGAAGGCGTTTGCCATGTTCCCGACAGCTCTCACCATTTCCCATGTTCGAATCCCTCTCAAACGGGCCATCAAACACGCCTCCCACACCAGAACCTACACAGACTCACTCCTGGCCTGCTGCCAACTCTCCAATGGCTCAATAGGTTTTGGCGAAGGCTTGCCACGCGATTATGTCACAGGCGAAACCGTCGAAGGCGCTATCGATCTCCTCAAACGCTCCAAAATCGTCGACCAATTGCGCGCCACTTCTTGGCCCCAGGCGGCGGCGGCAGCCGAGGCGCTCAGCCTTGAACCGGTTCCAGGTGACCACAGGGGCATCGGCGGCAACGCCGCCCGCTGCGCTATCGAGCTGGCATGGCTCGACGCCTGTGGCAAAGCCTTCAAGCAAGGGGTCGACTCCCTGGTGCCCATGCTCGCGCCCGAACTCCACCAGCCCGCCGCCCAGGTCCGCTACAGCGCTGTCATTACCAGTGCCAAGGGGCGTAAATTGAAGTTGCTTTCCAGACTGTATCGCTGCGCCGGTTTCCGCCAGATCAAGGTGAAGGTCGGCATCGATGGATACGACGATGCTGCTCGCCTCGCCGAGGTCCGCCGCATTGTCGGCCCCGCCATGGCCATCCGTATCGATGCCAACGAGGCCTGGTCCACAGAACAAGCCATAGAGGCTCTTAACAATCTAAAGAATGTCGGCCTCGAATGGGTCGAGCAACCCTGCCCGGTCGCCTCCGATGCCGGCCTCGCAAGGGTCCGCAAAGAAACAGGCGTCCCCGTCATGCTCGACGAATCCCTCTGTGGTCGACTCGATGCCGATGCGGCAATCGCCGGTGGGCTGTGTGATATCTTCAATCTCCGACTCAGTAAATGCGGCGGCTTCATCCCCACCCTTCGACTGGCCCAGCGCGCCAAAGCCGCCGGACTTCGCTGCCAACTAGGCTGCCAGGTAGGTGAGACAGGCGTTCTCTCCGCCGCCGGCCGCAGGTTTGCCCAGTCGGTAGGTGGCCTGGCAGCTGTCGAGGGATCCTACGATCGCCACCTCGTCAAAGAGCGCCTAACCACCCAAAATCTCTCCTTTGGCCTCGGTGGCAAAGCCCCCGCCCTCACAGGCTACGGTTTGGGAATCGATCTCGACCCCGCGGCAATCGCCCGCGTCACTGTGCGTCGCGAGGTGCTCTGTGGCTGATCCAGCAACCGCTGCAAATTCATTCGAAACAATCACTTACACCGCAAACGACGGCCTTCAGCTCCAGGCCCGCCGGTTTCCCCAGCAGGGTAATCGTCTGGGCCGTTTGCTGCTGTTGCATGGCATCCAAAGCCATTCAGGCTGGTATTTGGCCACCTGCCAGGCCCTCAGCCAGGCTGGCTACGAGGTGCTTTTTGTCGACCGCCGGGGTTCGGGAAACCACACCGAAAAGCGCGGCGATACACCCAATTGGTGGCAAATAGTCGATGATGCCCAGGCTGCCCGAACCGCCGCCTGGGGTGATGCCCCTGTTGTAATGGTTGGCATCAGCTGGGGTGCCAAGGTCGCTTTGGCTCTTGCGAAAAGACACCCGCAAGGCGTTCGGGCCGTCGCCCTGTGGGCTCCCGGTCTTTGCCCCAAGGTGAATCTCTCTTTTCTCGAGAAAACCAGCATCTTTTGCACCCGTGTTTTCAGCCCCACCAGCCTCTACCCCATCCCCCTCAACGATCCAGCCCTCTTCACAGCCAGCGAAAAATGGCGGCAATTTCTCAGCCAAGATCCGCTTGCCCTGCACCGGGCCACAGCCAGGTTCATGGTCGAAAGCACCCGGTTGGACCTGTGGCTAGCAGTCCGCAAATGGGATCTGCCTATCCTAATTCTGTTAGCCGGCCAGGAGAAAATTGTCGACAACCTCCGCACCCGCACCTGGATCAACCGCCATTTCCAAAAAAAGCAGATCATCGAATACCCAACAGCCTTCCACACACTCGAATTTGAACCCGACACCACTTGGCGCGATCACTTCTTAATCTGGGTTGCAAAAGTGGGGGGCCTGAAAGACTAAGCAGTTCCCCGCACAGCTAGAAAATTAATAAGATATAAATAAATATATTAAAGTATCATATTGGTGCTAAAAAGGGCTGTTTTTCCTGCCGAAATTGCACTCTTTGGGTGGCCCTCTGGACTAAAAAAGGGATCCTCGAGGCTATTCTCGTCCGGCAAGGAGGTAT
>CAIWHS010000647.1 GCA_903912515.1 uncultured Planctomycetaceae bacterium | reverse complement strand
GTCGCCATGGAGGTGCCACTGAGGGAACCATAGGTTCCGCCAGGCAGCGTGCTGTTGATGCCGACACCAGGGGCCGCGATATCGACACTGGCTTTGCCGTAGCAAGAGAAAGAGGCCAGTTCATCCATGCTGGTCATGGCCGCAACTGAGACCACATTAGCGTTGTCATAAGATGCCGGGTAGGAGGGGGCTTGGTCATTGTTCCCGGAATGGTTGCCGGCCGCCGCGACAAAAGTGTGACCGGCTGCCCCGGCTCGGGTCAGCGCATCCTTGAACGCCTGGCTGAAACCGCCTCCTCCATAACTGTTGTTGGAGATTTTTGCCCCCATCTTCACGGCGTAGTCCAGGCACTTGATGGCGTCGCTGATTTCCCCGCTGCCATCTGGCCCCAGGAAACGCAAAGCCATGATCCTGGCGTTCCAGTTGACACCCGAGACCCCGATACCGTTGTTGCCAACGGCCCCGATAGTTCCGGAAACATGTGTGCCATGCCCGTGCTCATCCATCGGATCGCCGTCATTCGAGTAGAAATCGGCGCCGAAGATGTCGTCGATGATGCCGTTGTTGTCATCATCCTTCCCATTACCGGCGATTTCCCCAGGGTTTTTCCACATGTTGGCAGCCAGATCCGGGTGACGGTAATCCACGCCGGTGTCGATTACCGCCACCAGGGTTTTCCCGGTTCCGGTTGAAACATCCCATGCTTCGGGAGCATCGATATCAGCATCCGCTTTCCCAGAAACTCCCCCCGGGTTATTGAGTCCCCACAGGGTAGAAAAAGCTGAATCATTAGGGGTCTTCTGGAGCCGGACCACATAATCTGGCTCGGCGTAGGCAACTCCCTTCATTCCATTGAAGGTGGCGAGGGTTTTGGTCATGTCGGTTCCGGGGGCAAGCCGCACCTTGAATACCTTGTCGGCCAGTTGCTCGCCCATCACACCCAACGATGCAGCGAAGCTGGTCGGCTGGTTGAACTTGACGATGATGTGATCCGTGGCCGCCTGGGTAGTAACATTGAGGGTGGGTTGGTTGCCGAGAATCGCCACCGTATTTCCCCCAGATTTGGTGGTCTGGAGTGGATTGAAAGGCGTAACCGAGGGGGAAAGCCTGGCTTCCAAGGCCTCCAGATTAACCCGTATATGTGCCGAAGCCTTAACCTGGGGACGTCCTCCACGCTTTGAAAGCATCCCAAACCAGCCGCGCATCGTATTGAACATTTCCAATTCCCCAGTGTCGGACCAGTATTTTTGGCGGTGAAATACCGCCGGTTCGTAATTCCAATCACCGAAATTTCGTAGGGGCGACAATTATCAGGATGGAAAACAAAATGCCGATAGGTTTTGGAATTCGGGAAATAACAGATTCAGGAAAAAAAAACCGGGCATTTTCGTGCCCGGGGTGGCGTATATGACCAAGGGTTTGGTTTATTTGGCCATTTTCACAGTGATCTCCTCAGACCAGTCTGAAAGTCGGCCGGCGTTGTCGATGGTGCGCATCTTTACCTGATAGGTTTTGCCGGCCTTGAGTCGTGACCCGCCCCTAACCTCGTAATCGATAGTTGCATTCTTGCGATTGCCCGGAACGTCTTCGGATCGTTTCCAGGAACCATCCACCTTTACCCAAACTTCGAACCTGGCGACATTAGCCGCGGAACTGCTCCAGGCCAGCTTGAATGAGGTCTTTTGAACACCGGAGGCCTTCAGGTTGGTGGGTGCCGGGATTTTTACGGAGAGGGTGGTCGCCTTGGCAATGTTGCTGGAGGCACTGTCCCCGGAATCATTGAAGGCGACCAACTTGAATTGGTAGGAGGTTTTCTCCTCCAAACCTTTCACGGTGAAAGAGGTTTTGTTGGCACCAGAAGTTCCCCCAAGCATCCAAGATCCATCCGTTGTCCGGTAGAACACATTGAAACCCCGTTCATTCTTGCTGGTGTCTTTCCAAGTCAATTCCACCTGGTTGCTGCTGACATCCTTGGTTTGGAGATTAGTGGGCGCCGAAGGGGCGGTACCACTACTGCCTGAAGCAACTAAGCTAACTTTGTATTGTCCGATACTCGCATAGCGGCTGTAACCATTGGTCGCCGGATCGCCCAGACCGGCCCCACGCACGATGAGGTAATAGGTCCCTGGAGCAACCGACAGCTCGAGGGAAGCCCCGAGAGTGTCTGCCGGGTTGGCGCTGGACACCAATTGACCCGAGGAAGAATAGATCTCGGCCCGGATATCCAAATTGGCACCCAATGCAGTCTGGGAAACCGTCACCTTGATTTTTCCAGAGGCGTTGAAAGAGAAGGAATCGGCATCTTCACCGTTTTCGATAATGCCGTTGAAGAGAGTTGTATCCTTCGATAAATTCCCAAGGAAATATGCCGTATTCAGGGAATTGCCGACATCATCCTGCCTAAAGCCGAATCCGTTGTTGGTGGTGATGATCGTCAAATCATCCTCGG
>CAIWHS010000646.1 GCA_903912515.1 uncultured Planctomycetaceae bacterium | reverse complement strand
GAGTTGCTGAAGGCTTTGTCCTCCAACAAGCAAGGTATCCGCCAGGCCGCATCGCAGGCTTTGAGCGTGCTTGCAGAGCCCAAAGTGATTGGCAGCTTAGCCAAAATGCTGGAAGATCCGGCCTCGGACGCATCGGTTTGCCAGGCTGCGGCCTATACCTTGGGAGCCAGCGGCAGAAAGCAGGCCATGCCCCCGCTGATCAAGGCACTCACCAGCGAATCAGACCGGGTTCGGCAGTCAGCCAGTGACGCCCTGACCGACTTGACAGGTCAAAAGCTGGGAACAGATGTGGAGAGGTGGAGCCAGTGGTGGGCAATGACCAAGGATTTACCACCGGAACGCTGGTTGGAAGACCGATTGAGCTTTCAATTGGCGAGGCGGGCAAGACTTGAAAACGAATTGGAAAGTGCCCGAAGCCAGGTGGTGCGATTGCAGCAGGAACTTTATGCCCGACTGGGAGCCACGGAAAGACTGGAATATTTGCCTGGCATGGGCGATCAGGAAGATCCCGCCCTGAGGCTTTTGGCGGTGAACTGGTGTCAGCAAGCACTGAACGGGTCTGACCCGGCGGCGCAGAAGGTACTGGGTGGGATGTTGATGAGGTTGTCGGGTGATCCGGCGCTGGAGGTGCAACGCGCAGCAACAATGGCGCTTGGGCGCGTTTCTGAGCTTCAGGCGATGGATCGATTGTTGGTGCTGACCCGATCGAACCGTCCTACCGTGCGTGCCGCCAGTGGGCGTGCGCTTTCGCAGCAGGCGACTATTGGCCGGCCGGAGCTGAAGGCCCGGCAGGGTGAAGTTTTGGCGAGTTTGCAGAGGTTGCTGGAGGACCCAGTGCTGGAGGTGGTGGTTGAGGCCGCCGAAGATTTAGGCGCATTGGGGGCTGCTGAATCGGGGCCTGTGCTTACGGCTTTGTTGAGGCACCCATCGGAATCGGTGCGGAAGGCGGCTGCTGGGTCGCTGGAGAGGGTGGCGCAGCCCAGTTCGCTTGATGCCATTTTGAAGGCATTGGATGATTCTTCCGGGACAGTTCGGTTCAGCTTAATTGGTGCGCTGGCCCAATTGGTGGCCAGGACTGAAAGCCCCATGGCAACAGTGCCAGGGCCAGTGGAGCCGGGTAAGCCCATGGTGCCACAGACCCTGAGCGAGACCGACCGGGTTCGTTTGCTTGCCCGGCTGGAAATAGTGCTGTTGAAGGATATGGACCCCAATGTGCGCGCAAGGGCGGCAGGTGCGCTTGGTGAATGCGGGCCCCCAGGGCTTTTGCCTATTCTTTGGCAGGCAAGCCAGCCTGGGGAGGATGTACGGGTGCAGGAGAAGGCTTGGCTGGCTTTGATTGACACGGTGGCGCGGGCTCAGCAGGTGAGCTTGGTTCAGGAATGGGACCGGAAGCTTGCCCAAGCCAAACAGCCAGCGAGGCGTTTGCAACTTCTGACCGAGGTGTTGAGCCGCTGGAGCCGGAAGTCGGACAAGAAGCTTGCGTTGGTAGCAGTGCAGGATTTGGTGGTGCAGGTGGCACTGGAGCAGAATAAATGGTCTTTGGCGCTGCCACTGGTACGCGAACTACTTGCCAAGCCCCAGCGCAACGAGATGGAAACACAGGCCAGTTTGCGGCACCTGCTTCAAGCGGGGGAACAGGCTTTGGCGGATGGCAACCAAGCAGAGGCACAACGGGTCGCCCAAGAAGGCAAAACCTTGGTCACCAAGGATAGCCCGCTGGCGCCGCTGTTTGAGGGATTGGCAGGGCGCAGCAAAGGCAAGTAGACAGCTTGCCAGAATTGTGCCCGATTTAAAAAAGTCGTGAGGGGTTTAATCCTCGTCTTTCACTTGGGGTTCAATCCCGTGCAGCATTCTGCCGCAGCCAGAGCATAGCAGGAACTCTCCACGGCGAACCTTGCCGGCGGATTGCATGTCGATGGTGGTTCGGCAGGCGAGGCAAACCCTATCCACCACCTTGGAAAAAGCCTCGTGGCCCTGGGTGGTTAAAATGCGTTGGTAAGTGGACTGGAACTCGCGGGCCAAGGTAGGCTCTTTGGCGGCAAGTTGCTTGCGGATATTGGCAAGATCGCCATCTAGATCTTTTTTGATGTTTGGGAAGTTTTTTTCGAACTCGGCCAAATCCTTTTTAGTGTTGGCAATGGCGGCTTCGAGTTCTG
>CAIWHS010000645.1 GCA_903912515.1 uncultured Planctomycetaceae bacterium | reverse complement strand
GGCCATCCTCGCGTTGGGCAGGGCACTCAAATTATTTACGACAACATTCTCATCCCAGATCTTCTCGTTGTCCGCCTTCTTGCCGAGCATGGAGGCGATATCCCAGTTGTTGGGCCAGGGCCTGAAGTCCACCCCTCCGCTGGTGCTGCCTGCGGCGATGAAGACTTCGGGATGGCGGAAAGCGGTGTAGAAGGCACCGTGCCCACCCATGCTCAGCCCGGTAATCGCACGCCCTTCACGCCTGGCAACGCTGCGGTAATGGGTGTCAACGAAAGGAATCAATTCCTTGATCAGAAAACTCTGCCATTTGACATCTGGTTTCACCGGGCTGTCAAAATACCAGGTATTGAAGGCACCCACCGCGACCATGATGACATCAAACTTATCGGACTGCTTCATTAAAGCATCCTTGTAGAAATCGAAAAACAGGCGCTTTCCGTCACCCGAGTGGCCGTCGAGAAAATAGATGACGGGATATCTGCGCCCTCCACTGGCAATATAAGACGAAGGAAGGATAATGGCCGCTTCGAGGTCCTTGCTCATGAAGTTACTGTGAACCTTTGCGACGGAAAGCCTGGGCGTTTCCGATGTCCTGTCGTCCGCGCAAACAAGCAATCCCCCGAAATGCGCCAGCACCAGAAAAACCAGAGCCAGGCACTTCACAAAAGGAGGCATTATTCTTCCGGCAAGCCTGTAATCCGATCCCGCCTTTTGATTCTTTGCTTTGGCCCTGTATTGGCTTGCACATAGCCCGGTTTCGATGCTGCCGAGGCTGCCTCGCGCTCCTGATCTCCGCGGGGACAACCCAGATGATAGGCAACGGCTTTGTCCTTCGCCCCTATGGCTGGTCCGGGTGCGCCTTACCAGGCTCGCACGGTCTTCCTGTGGCAGGCAGTCGCGTTTTGCGCAGTTCATGGATGAGTTGCCCTTGCGGCTGGCGAATTTCCGGACTGAAGCGGCACGTTGCAGAAGGTCAGTGCGGCGATGCCGTTGGCACCGTTGAGCAGCTTATCTTGATTCCAAGCGACTTCTTTGAGGTAAGTGATCTTCGTAGCGGTGGAGGGTTCCTTGAGTTTCAGGGTCAGCACGTTTCCGGCGACGCTGCCGGAGGCGACCTTGTCCTTTTCCCCGTCGAGGTAGAACTGGCTCACGAGGCTATCTGCCCAAACCACAGGCTGGTCGAATTCCAACGCGATCGTGTCTTTCGTTTCGTAGCTGGCTTTGCGCAGATTGGGCGCAGTGATGGAATCCTTGGGAATCTTGCCATAGTTGTCCCGCTCGATCAGAGGCTGGATCAAACGCGCGAATTCAGCCCAGCCGACCAGCGGAAAATGGCAAGGTCCGGCCGGTTTGATGCCCAGAGTGGACATGCAATCCATGTTCGAGAAAAATCGCGGCAGGGTCCTTTGCTTCTCGCGGATCATGTCGCCGCCGCCGGTGCTCCCGGCCATGCTGCACGAGTTCGGCCAGATTTGAAAAATGTAATAGTGCTGGATGTTGGGAAAGTCCTGCTTCCACGCTGCTGACATTTCCAAGAAATAATCCTGATAGGACTTCCAGTCGAAGTCGCCAGTGGGCGAAGCGGAACCCTGGTTGTTCTCGCCCTGATGCCAGAGCACCCCCCGGATGCCGTGGGTCAGCTTGGCCTGTTCCACCCGAGCTAACATCCGGCCGTAAATCGTGTTTCGGTCGGTGGGGTCGGCCTCGTTGCGTTGGTGTTGGTCGATTCGTGTTCCGCCGACCGCGCCGTTGATCATGAAAATCGGGATTTTCTGGCTTTCCACCAGCCGTTTGGCCAGTTCCATGCCCCACCAGCCAAGCTGCGCTTTCTCCTTTTTCTCAATTCTCCAAACAGGATTGCACCATAAGTTCTGTGGATCGTTTTTCCCGGCGGGTCCACCATAGCTGCGGATCCACTCGTTGGTTTCCGCAGGAGACTTTTCTCCGGTATCGGTCGCCAGCGCGTTGGACTGACCGTCAATAAGGTAGGCGTCCCCGCACACCAGGTTGCTCACGGTCTGCATCACGGTCTCGGCCCCGCCCGTCTTTGTCCCGAACTCCACTTTGTATTTGATCAATCCCGGCTTGAGCTTGATCGAGAAGGCGTAGGATTTTTCGGCGGCGGGTTTCTGAGTTTCCGTTTTAACAGGTTTGTCGTCGGCATACAACTTCAGGAAGACCAGGTCAGCGGCGCTACCCAGCGTGCCGTTGTAAAACAGCGTGCCTTCGTTCTTGTCGTCGCGGGCGAAGAACTGGCCGTCAACCGGCTTCTCATCCTTGTCAGGCACTCTCTGAACCCAGGCATCCTTGGCAGGTTCCTTGACCACGACTTGGGCCGTCCGGGTGACCGGATCACCTCCATTGGAAATGCTTGCCGTCACGGTCATCGGACCGCTGTTTTGGGCGCGCTTGAGGATCAGTTTTCCAGTGGCGACTTCCTTGATCACGGCCAAACCCGAAACCTTCCATATATATTTCAACTCACCGGCATTTTTCGCCTGCAGGTCTTTCAAGTTCGAAATCTGCGCCACGATTTCAATGGTCGCGCGTCCATCCCACGTTGCCGGCGCTTTCAAGGTGAAAATCGGATCCGGGATTTCTTCCTTTACGGTTATCGGAATCTCAAGGTTCTTCACGGCAGCGGCATAGACCGCCTTAATGCGAAGGGTAAGTGCTTGGTCTCCGGTCACACGCCCGGCATCAATCGAGAAACTGCGCTTGTCCACCGCCGCAATAGATTCAATTC